>CALFEM010000459.1 GCA_937950105.1 uncultured Alphaproteobacteria bacterium
CGGCGGAACGCCGGCCCGCCCTGGTGACGGAACGTGAGGCCGCCGAACAGCGCATTGCGCTTGACCGGTTGCGGTGCGGGTGCGGGCACCGGCGCGGCCCGGGACGTGGCGTGAGCGGTTGTAGCCGGCTGTGCCTGCGCATGCGCGGGAGCGACAGCCGGCATCGGCTGCGGGTCGGACGCGGCGGAGCCCGGCGCGAAGCGCGCCGCCATGGCGCGGCTCGCCTGCTCGGTCGCCGCTTCGAAATGCGGGTCGTGATGCACCTCGGCCGGGAGAGGCCGTCCGGCGAGCGCCGCGGCCGGACCGCGGGTCGGCATGCGCGGCAGGCCATGCGCCGGCGGATGCGGCGGCACGTAGGGCTGTTCCGCGGGGGCGAACGGCGGCTGAGAACCCGCGTGAGCGGCGGCTTGGCCATAGCCCGGCACACGGCCGCTCGCAGGCCCGTTGAAGGGCGCCTCGTGAGCGGTCGGGAGCGGCGGAACGTAGGGCTGATATGGCGTCGGCGGGTAGGGCGCGGATGGCGGCATGGCGGGCTGCATATGCCCGTGCGGACGCTGCCCCGCCGCGGAGTGGCCATAGGAAACCGCGTGCGGGCCGGCCGGAGCCTGGTGACCATGAGCTTCGTGACCGTGAGCGCGCCCAACACCTGCTGCCGAACGCTGCGCGGCGACCGAGGCGCGGACAGATTGCAGACCGGCGGCGATACTGGCGCCGCGCTGGCCAAGGACCGCGACGCCGCGCTGCGCCGTATGACGCGCGGTATCCATGAGTCGCGTGAAGCTGACGACCGGGGCGAACGTCGGCTCGCGGCGCTCGTCGCCGGCGCCGTACCCGGCCGGTGCGTGGACCACCGGGCGATGCTGTCCGAAGTGCAGCTCGCCGGATGCGCCGCCCGTAACCGTCGGCCGATCGGGACGCCGGGAGTCGCGCGCCGCAGCGACGATGTCGGCAAAGGCGACGCCGATGGCGTGCGAAAGCGCTGCAAAGCCGCCCGCGAACAGCAACAGACCGGCGGCAGCACCTGCGCGCTGCGCATTGACGAGAGCGAGCACGCTGACGCCGAGGCTGTAGACGGTATCGCCGAGGATGCCGCCGAAGCCGTGATGCAGCGGCCAGCTCGCCGCAACCGGCAAGGCGGAAACGGCACCGGCGAGCACGGCGATGGCGAGCGGAAAGAAGGCGAGCTTGGTCCGCAGCCGCTGCACGCGGCCGCCGAGCAGCAGTTCGAGCGCCCAGAACAGCGGCGCCACCAACACGACGACACTGGCGAACCCGAACGTCTGCAGCAGGAGATCGGAGACGATGGCGCCGAGCGGGCCCATCAGGTTGCGTGTCGTGCCGCTGGTCGCGTGCGTCAGGCTTGGATCGGTGACCGACCACGAGACGAGGCTCAACCACAACAGCGTAACGACCAAAAGCAGGCCGCCACCTATGCCGCGCGCGACGGCTCCGGCGAGACGCTGCTCGAGCGGCGGCTGGGCACTGTGCGCCATCGACGGATAGTGCGGATCGTACGACATGGGGACAATCGAACTCTACGCATGAACAGACACGATACGGGTGAGCGCCTCCCTGATCGTCGCCGGGTCCGCCACCAGAGCCACGCGCACGTAGTTTGCGCCCGGGTTGATGCCGTCACGTCCGGGCTGTGCCAGATAGGCGCCCGGGATAACCCTGACACCGCAGCGTTGCCATATGGTTACCGCTGCATCACCGCCACCGCCGAATTGGCTCATATCGAGCCAGAGAAAGAAGCCGCCGGCCGGGCGCACGTAGCCGAAGCGGCCTTGCAGCACCTCGTCGCAGACGTCGTACTTGGCGCGATAGGCCATGCGGTTCGAGACGACGTGCTGCTCCTCGCTCCAGGCGGCGGCCGAGGCGTGCTGCACCGGACCGGGCATGGTCGGGCCGACCAGATTGCGCACTTCGGCCAGCGTTTCGAGGAAAGTTGCATCGCCCGCCGAGAAGCCCGAGCGCAGGCCCGGCAGGTTGGAACGCTTG
>CALFEM010000460.1 GCA_937950105.1 uncultured Alphaproteobacteria bacterium
ATGCACCCGCTCAAGCAGGGCCAGCACCTTGCGATCGTTGGTGACGAGGTCGCCGCGCGATCGATCGATCAGCATTTCGAGCCGGTAGCGCTCCGACACGTCGCGGATGATGACGAGGCGCATGGCGCCGAGCGACTGGCACGTCAGGCACGAGTGGAACTCGAGATAGCGCGGCTCGCCGTTGATGCTGAGGCGGCGTTGGAAACGCACGAAGTCGGCGCCGTCCGGCACCTTCGACAGCGGTTCCGAGCTGCCGCGGGCGGCGGCGGCGATGGCGGAATCGAGCGAGCGGCCGCGATCGATGCCGAGCACGTCGTGCAACGAGGTCAACGGTTCGTTTCCGGCTGCCCCAAGCAGGGCTCCGGCGGCCGGGTTGTGATAGAGGATCGTGCCGCCGAGATCGGCGACGATGACCCCTTCGTCGATGAAGGACACCACCGCTTCGAGCAGGAGCCGAAGCTGATCGTTGGTCGGTGTCTGCAAGCCATCCTCCCGATAACAAAGACTTTTTGGCTTCCGGGGTTCTGCGCCGCGGTTTGTTCTGCGACCTATTGTTGCAACGTCGGACCTGTTGCGCAACACCCGGCTAAGACCAGCTTTAATTTTAACGATGCAAAACAAGTGATTGCCTAACGAAATTCGGACATGATGCGAGGACTGGCCTGCAACGTCCGCAACAGCATGATCTGCAAAAACTGCAGTTCTGCCTGTGCTTTAACGAATGGCACACACTTTGCATTGTAACCTGCGAATACCCGCATATGAGCGCTACAGGGGGCACCAAGATCCTCGGGCGCGGGAGGAGTCGCAGGTGGTTGAGTTGTTCTCCACGCCCTGGCTGGCGCGGTATAAAGCGCTTTGGAACGCGGAGCCTGAGCTCGCGGATGCGCTGGCCCGCGTCGGTTTCGAGGCGCGCATCGGGTACGGCTACAAGGGCGAGAACGACCCGCGCGCGCTGCTGGTTGTCGAGAACGGACACGTCGCCGAGGCGCGCCCCTACGCCGGGGAGCTGCTTGATTGGGATCTGCGCGCGGACGCGGAAACCTGGGCACGATGGCAGAGCGAGCCGCCCGGCATGGTCGGTCTGGGCATCGCTTACACGACTTCCAGAATGCAGTTCGTCATTGGTGACTATGCAGCGATGATCAAGGATCCGCGCATGGCCGCTCCGTTCATGAAGAGTTTTGTGGTGATGTCGAGGGTCTGATGCTCAAGTCCAAGCGTACATTCGCACTCCTGACGGCACTCGCCACGCTCGGCGGTGTCTCTGCGGCCGGCGCGGCCGACGTCCGCACGGCGCCCGTGACCAGCGAGCGCGCCGGTCATCTGACGACCGTCGGCGGTACCGTGGTCCCCTACAAGGAAGTGACGCTCACCGCCCAGATCCCCGGGCAGGTGAAGTCGGTCTCTGGCCGCGAAGGTGACAGCGTCACCACCGGCCAGGTCGTCGTCGCCATCAACGACGACGAGTTGCAGGCGAAGAAGCGCGCGGCCGAAGCGGCGCTCGCCTCCGCCGAGGCTGGCATGCGCAACGCGCACGTGCAGTATCAGCGCGAACTCTGGTCGCCGCGCACCGGCCAGCCGACCGGCATGGCGCTGCCCGGCATGATGGACAGCTTCATGCGTCCGTTCACCGGCCAGTATGCCGGCGGCAACGATCCGCAGGTGCGCCGCTATGCCGACCTCTACGGTTCGGCGAAGGGCGTCGACGACGCGCGCAGCGGCATCCTGCAGGCGCGCGCGCAGATCGAGCAGCTCGATGCCAAGATCCGCGATGCGAGCCTCACGGCGCCGTTCGACGGCGTCATCGTGCAGAAAATGGTCGAGATCGGCGATACGGTGCAGCCCGGTCAGCCGCTGATGAAGGTGGCCTACGTTTCGTATCTGCGGATCCAGGCGGAGGTTCCCGTCGGCCTGGTCTCGTCGCTGCGCATCGGCGAGTTCCTGCCCGCCCGCATCGATGTCGGCCAGGGCATTCCGGTGCAGGCACGCGTGTCGCAGATCTTCCCGATGGCCGACACCGCGCGCCATACCGTGACGGTGAAGTTCGATCTGCCGAGCGGGCTGCCCGGCGGTCCCGGCAGCTACGCCGAGGTGATGATCCCCGACCATTCGGCGCAGCAGGCCAACGTGCTTGCCATCCCCGCCGACGCGATCGTCTGGCGCGGCAGCTTGCCGGCCGTGATGGTCCTCAAGGACGGCAAGTCGGTGCTGCGGGTCGTGCGCCTCGGTGCGCAGCTCCCCGACGGCCGGCTCTCCGTCATCTCGGGGCTCAGCGGCGGCGAGCAGGTCATCCTGCAAGGCAATGAATCGAAGTCGGCTTCACCCGGACAGGGTGTGGGGCAGGGCGTCGCGGTGAAGTAACGCGGCTCGGGCCGCACCGCGCAAATCGCGATGCGGCGGAGATGAGCTGCGACGACGCAGCCGCTTCGAGCTTTGACAGTCCCCACCCAGCCGGCCAGCCGCGACAAGACGGGCGCCGTGAACGGGAAACGCTAGCAAGGTAACTCGTATCGTGTCCAACGCCAGCCAACAGCTCCCGCACGAAGGCGCGCAGTCTCCCGGCCTCGCCGGTGTCACGGCACGAATGTTCATCCATTCGCCGCTGACACCGCTGTTCCTCGTGGCGCTGTTGCTGATCGGCCTGCTCGGCCTCGTCATCACGCCGCGCCAGGAAGACCCGCAGATCTCGGTGCCGATGGTGGACGTGATGTTCCGCTTCCCCGGCGCCTCGTCCGAGCAGGTGGCGTCGCTCGCCACCGATCCGCTCGAGCGCATGCTCTCGGAAATCCATGGCGTCGAGCACGTCTACTCCGCCTCCGAGCGCGGCGGCGGCATGGTCACCGTGCAGTTCGTCGTCGGCGAGAAGATGGAGCCGTCGCTCATCAAGCTGTACGACAAGCTCGCCTCCAATCTCGACAAGATCCCGCCCGGCGTGTCGCAGCCGATGGTCAAGCCGCGCGGCATCGACGACGTGCCGACAGCGACCTTCACGCTGTGGTCGCAGGACCTCGACGACGCCGGCCTGCGCACGGTCGCGCTCGAGGTGCTGCAGCGGCTGAAGACGGTCGACGACACGGCGCAGTCATTCGTGGTCGGCGGCCGTCCGGAGGAGATCCGCGTCGAGGTGATGCCCGAGCGTCTCAAGGGCTACGGCCTCTCGGTAGCGCAGCTCGCCAAGACGATCTCGGCGGCCAACGACCGCAGCGACATCGGCACGGTCGAAAGCGGCGGCACCCATTTCAAGGTCTATACCGGCCGCTTCCTGCAGCACGCGCGCGACATCGAGAACCTGATCGTCGGCGTGCACAATGGCGCGCCGGTCTACGTGCGCCAGGTGGCGAATGTCATCGAAGGACCGGGCGAGGCGCAGAACTTCGTGCAGTACTTCACCGGACCTGCGGCGCCGTCCGACGTGGCGCACGCCAAGGGTGCCGCAGCCGTCACCATCGCCATCGCCAAGAAGGCCGGCTCCAACGGCGTCACCGTCTCGAACGCGCTGATCGAAAAAATGGAGACGCTGAAGGGCACCGTCATTCCCGACAACATCCACGTCGAGATCACGCGCAACTATGGCGCTACGGCCAACGACAAGGTCAACGAGCTGCTGCTCAAGATGTTCATCGCCACGGGTGCGGTGTGCGCGTTGATCTATCTGTTCCTCGGCATGCGACCGACCATCGTCGTGCTGGTCGTCATCCCGATCGTCATTCTCGTCACCGTGTTCTCGGCCTGGCTGCTCGGCTTCACCATCGACCGCGTGTCGCTGTTCGCGCTGATCTTCTCCATCGGCATCCTGGTCGACGACGCCACCGTCGTCGTCGAGAACATCTACCGGCGCTGGCTGATGAAGGGCGGCGTCGATACCGAGACGACCATCGATGCCGTGCGCGAGGTCGGCAACCCGACCATTCTCGCCACCTTCACCGTCATCGCCGCGCTGCTGCCGATGGGCTTCGTGTCGGGCATGATGGGCCCCTACATGATGCCGATCCCGGTGCTCGGCTCGGTCGCCATGCTGCTGTCGCTGCTGGCCGCCTTCATGTTCACGCCGTGGCTCGCGATCCGCATCCGCCCGAGCCTCAAGGAGCTGCACAAGCTCGAGGAGAGCGAGCACAAGTTCTCGCATCGCCTCTCCGCCATCTACGACAAGGTGCTGGTGCCGCTGCTCGACAGTCCGCGCAAGGCGCGCCTGTTCCGCATCGCCATCTGGGTGGCGTTCCTGCTCTGCTGCATGATGTTCTATACGACGCACGTCACCGTGAAGATGCTCCCGCTCGACAACAAGCCGGAGTTCAACGTCGTCGTGAACATGCCGGAAGGCACCGCGCTTCCCGTAACGGCGAACCTTGTGCAGGAACTCACCGACGAGGTGCTGAAGCTGCCGGAGGTGACCGCGGTCCAGACCTATGCCGGCACCGCCTCGCCGTTCAACTTCAACGGTCTCGTCCGCCACTACTACCTGCGCGACAAGCCGTGGGAAGCCGACGTGCAGATCCAGCTGCTGCACAAGTCGAAGCGCAAGCGCTCGAGCCACCTCATCGCCGTCGAGGCGCGCGAGAAGCTGACGCCCATCGCCGCCAAGCACGGCGCGTTGATCCAGGTGGTCGAGATGCCGCCCGGACCGCCGGTGCTGCAGACCATGGTGGCCGAGATCTACGGTCCCGACGATGCGACGCGCCGCCAGGTGGCGAAGGACCTGACCGAGATCTTCCGCAAGGCCGAGAGCATCGTCGACGTCGACAACTATATCCAGGCGCCGCACGACACGTGGTCGTTCGTCGTCAACCAGCAGAAGGCCGAGTACCAGAACGTCACCACCGAGGATGTCACCAAGCAGCTCGCCATGGTGATGGGCGGGCAGAAGCTCGGCGCCGTCAAGGTCGGCCGCGAGCTGGAGCCGCGCTTCATCGTCATCCAGGCGCCGCTCGAGGTGCGCAGTCAGTTCGCGCAGCTCGGAGAATTGCCGATCATGACGCGCGACAACCGCCTCGTGCCGCTGGCCGAGCTCGGCACCTTCGTGCGCCAGCCCGCCGATCCGATCATCTTCCACAAGGATCTGAGGCCGATCGAGTACGTGACCGGCGAGGTCTCCGGCCGTCTTGCCGCGCCCGTCTACGGCATGATCGAGATCGCCGACCTGCTGAAGGACTACAAGACACCCGATGGTGTCACGCTGTCCGGCCATCTGGTCGGCCCGCCCGCCGACGACTTCAAGTCCGGCTTCGAGTGGACCGGCGAGTGGACCGTCACCTACGAGACGTTCCGCGACATGGGCCTCGCCTTCGCCGCGGCGCTGGTGCTGATCTACATGCTGGTCGTCATGGAGTTCGGCAACTTCCGCCTGCCGGGCATCATCATGGCGCCGATCCCGCTGACGCTGATCGGCATCATCCCCGGTCACTGGCTGTTCAACGCCGAGTTCACCGCGACGTCGATGATCGGCTGGATCGCACTCGCCGGCATCATCGTGCGCAACTCGATCCTGCTCGTCGACTTCTCCAAGCACGCGATCGCC
>CALFEM010000461.1 GCA_937950105.1 uncultured Alphaproteobacteria bacterium
ACTTGATGGCGCCGGCGGCGCGGTCGCCGATCTTGAGGAAGCTCATCAGGCCCGAGGACTTGCCGCCACCCGACAGGCGCTCGTTGGCACCGCGCAGCGACGAGAAGTTGGAGCCGGTGCCCGAGCCGTACTTGAACAGGCGCGCCTCACGCACCCACAGGTCCATGATGCCGTTCTCGTTGACGAGATCGTCGTTGACCGACTGGATGAAGCAGGCGTGCGGCTGCGGGTGCTCGTAGGCCGAGGTCGACGAGGTCAGCTCACCGGTCTGGAAATCGACGTAGAAGTGGCCCTGGCCGGGACCGTCGATGCCATAGGCCCAGTGCAGGCCGGTGTTGAACCACTGCGGCGAGTTCGGGGCCGCCATCTGCATGGCGAGCATGTAGCGGTGCTCGTCGAAGAAGGCGCGGGCGTCGTCCTCGCTGGAGAAGTATCCGCCCTTCCAGCCCCAATAGGTCCACGTGCCGGCGAGACGATCGAACACCTGGCGAGCGTCGGCCTCACCCTGATAGCGGGCATTCTCGCTCATCTCGGCGAGCGCGCGGGTGTCGGGAACCGAGCGCCACAGCCACGACGGAACGCTGGTCTCCTCGACGCGCTTCAGCGCCTTGGCCACGCCGGCCTTGCGGAAATACTTCTGCGCCAGAATGTCGGCGGCGACCTGGCTCCAGTGCTCCGGCACCTCGAAACCTTCGAGGCGGAAGACGACCGAGCCGTCAGGGTTCTTGATCTCGCTGGTGGCGCGACGGAAAGCGATCTTCTCGTAGGGCGATTTGCCAGCCTCGGTGAAGCGCCGCGTGATCTTCATTCTCAGTCCCCCGACAGTGTCAGTTTTCTTGATTCCGCCGCGCGGCACGCGCGGAGGTCAGTTCACTCTTCACCAAAACTGGAACATAAGACAAACGTAACACGAACAAATGGGCGCGCAAACTCCTGTCGCCGGAAACGCGGGTTTCAGGCTCAGCCGGCGCGGAGCCGGATGGCGGCAGGAGGGTGAAAGACGCGCGCGCTACTGCTTACGGCCGTGTCGTCTCGCCTTCGAAGCAGCGGCCCCTATGCAACACGGGCAAAGCCCGTGACGTGCGGAAGGCGAGCAACGGTAGAGCGACGCGAGGCGTTTCTGCGGCCGAAACACGGACCGGACGAGCATTCGCCTCGATCTGAAACTAGGACGATTCGAGCGGCCTCGTCACTAGCTCTTGTGCGTTGCCGATACCAGCCGACACAACATGTAGTGGTGTTGGCAACTTGTGGACGGAATGGTCGGAGACGGGCCGATTTCCGGCCTCGGCGCGGCAGAGGCGTCGGCGAAGGGGTGTGGAAACCCTGGCAGACGGTCGCCGATCGGCGGGCCGGCAACGATGCTAGGGCGATTCCGGAGCCGCCGACTGTGGCAGCTCGGCATCTCCCCCGCCTATCGTGACGTTGGCGGAGTTCCACCCATGCGCCGCCGGACGGCAGCGGTCGAACGAACGGCCGTCTGGACACGGCGCCACGGCCGGAATAATGCAGAAGCGGCCCGTCCGCGCGCTTCGCGTGGACTGGCGGAAAGCGACCGGCAGACGTGCCGATGGGTCGCTCGGCGGCGAGGAGCGGACCGGGATCATGGGCCTTTTCAAAGAGATCTTCAGCTGGTGGGGCGGCAACACCTGGGGCACGCGTCTCTACATCGCGCGCAAGATGCGCTTCGTCGGCGAGGACGCGCTCGGCAATCGCTACTACGAGCAGCGCAAGGGCATCGGCCCGGTCGGCAAGCCGCGCCGTTTCGTCACCTACAAGAACCTCTCGGAAGCCTCGCTGGTGCCGCCGGAGTGGCACGGCTGGCTGCACTACACGGTCGACACGCCGCCGACCGAGGAAAAGTACGAGCCCAAGCCGTGGCAGCGCGAGCATCAGCCGAATTTGACCGGCACGTCCGGCGCCTACCGCCCGTCGGGCTCGATCCTCGCTTCCGGCCAGCGCCCGCACGCCACCGGCGACTACAAGGCGTGGCAGCCGGATTGAGGCGCGGCGTCCGCGCGTCCACGAGCCGCCTGCGGGTGCGGCGCCGCGCGCATGCGGATGTGGACATCTTGATGCCACCATCGCCAGCGCACGGTCGGCGCGTGCACAATGGTCGCGTCAGGTGCTGTTCGCGGTTGAAGCGCGGAACGCCCGGCCATGCGTGATGAAGGATCAGTCGAAGCGAAATGCCAGCCGCACCGGGCCTCAACATATCGCTGCGGGCGTCGCCCGCCGTCCTGCTCGCCGCCGGCGTGCTCGTGGCACTGCCGTTCGGCCCTGCCCGCGCGGAGCACATCGAGAACGAGGTGGCGCAGTTCGCCGCCCTCGACAAGGTGACCGCACGCATCTCGAAGCTCGAGGTTCCGCTCAACCAGACCGTGGAGTTCGGCTCGCTGAAGCTGACGCCACGCACCTGCTATGCCCGCCCGGCGACCGAGCAACCGAAAACGACCTCGTTCGTCGAGGTCGACGAAAAGGCGCTCGACGGCTCGCAGAACCGCATTTTCACCGGCTGGATGTTCGCCGAGAGCCCGGGCCTCAATGCCGTCGAGCACCCGGTGTTCGACATCTGGCTGACGGGTTGCAAGCAGCCGCTCGGCACCGCCGCGCGCGCCGCCGCCAAAGGTGAGCCGGGGGCCGGTGCCGAGGCCGCCGAGCCCGTGGGCGAGCCGACCGCGCGCCGTCGCGTCCGCCGCTGACGATTGCAGAGAGACGCGTGATCTGGCGCGCGTCCTGTCAGCAGGCGCGATCGCCTCAGCCCAGCACGGTCGCCGCGATCCACCAGCCGGGATGCTGCGATCGCAGCACTGCCGCGGCGGCCTCGGCGGCGGCCCGATCCTCGAACAGGCCGAACGCGGTCGGACCGGCGCCGGAGAGCCGTGCGAGGCGGCAACCGTCCGACGCTTCGAGTGCGGCGAGCACGTTGTCGATCGCGGGAACTACTGTCGTCGCTGCCGCCGTCAGGTCGTTGCGGTAGCGGGTAAGCTCCGCGATCTGGGCGGGCACGGTTTCGCGGATCGTGGGCGGCGGGAGCGGCGGCTTCGCGTCGTCGAGCAGAGGCGCGGCCAGCGCGCGAAACACGCGCGCGGTCTTGTCGGCCGGCACTGTGCAAAGTGGATTGACGAGCACGGCAGGCAGCGGCGGCAGGGCCGCGACCGCAGACAGCGTTTCGCCGATCCCGGTCATCCAGGTGGCCGTCGAGGCGACGCAGACGGGAACGTCGGCGCCGAGAGAGAGCGCAAGCGCCGGCCAGTCGACGTGCGGATCGGCGTCCGGATGAGCGCGGCGGATGGCGCGCATCAGTGCCGCGGCATCGGCCGAGCCGCCGCCGACGCCGGCCGCGACTGGAAGGTGCTTCGAGAGCGTCACTTGTCCGGGAGAGCCGCCGCGGAGGTGTGGCGCGATGCGGTCAAGGACGCGCTGCAGCAGGTTCTCGCCTTCGATGGCGTTGGCAAAGGGGCCCGTGACGGTGATGCCCGGCGCCGCGCCGGTGTCGAGCGTGATGCGGTCGACGGGGCCGTCGGCGAAGGCGACGAGGCTCGCCAGCTCGTGATAGCCGTCGGCACGGCGTCCGCGGATCGCGAGTGTGAGATTGACCTTGGGCCGAGCCGTCTCGACCACGATCGCCATGCGATCCTGCCCCTGGATGTTTGCGATCCTGGCGTTCAGGCTCACTGCAGCGCGTCGGAGGCGCCTTCTATCGACTGCTCGACGCGCTTGACGCGGCGGACGTCGCGCGCGGCAGCGCGAGTCTTCTTCACGTTGCGGGCGTCGGTGACCGTCGGCAGGCCGCTGGCGATCTTCTTCTTGATCTTGTCGATCTCCTCGGCCTCGGGGCCGAGGGCGAGCGCCTGATCCCACTGGAAGCGGGCTTCGCGCTCGCGGCCGACGCGCCACAGCGCATCGCCGAGATGGTCGTTGAGCACGGGGTCGTCGGGACGCAGCTCCACCGCGCGTTCGAGATGGCGCACGGCCTGATCGTAGCGGCCCATGCGGTAGTGCGCCCAGCCGAGACTGTCGACGATGTAACCGTCGTCGGGCTTCAGTGACACGGCCTTCTCGATCAGCGCCAGACCTTCCTTGAGGTTCTTGCCCTGGTCGATCCAGGAGTAGCCGAGATAGTTCAGCACCAGAGGCTGCTCCGGCGACAAGGTCATGGCCTTCTTCAGATCGGCCTCGGCCTTCGGCCACTGCTTGGTTCGCTCGTAGCAGGTGCCGCGCGAATAGAAGTAGCTCCAGTGCTGCTTCTCGGGCTTCGGGATCAGCGCGATGGCGCGCGTATAATAGCCGATCGCCTCGTCGTAGCGCTTGCGCGCGCGCAGGATGTTGCCGAGCGCATCGAGCGGCCCGATATCGCCCGGAGTGCGGTTGGCGACGTCCTCGAGCAGCGATTTCGCCGACTCGATCTTGTCGAGCGAGTTGAAGTTCAGTGCCTTGCGGATGTCGATGGCGTTCTGCAGCGGCGAACCCTTGGGGATGCGGTCGTAGGTCTCGATCGCGCCCTGGTAGTTGCGCATCGTCTCGTAGGCGTGGGCCAGCGCGGCGAGGGCCAGCGGCTGGCCGGGTTCGAGGAACAGCGCCATCTGCAGGTAGATGACGCCGATGCTGACGCCGCCTTCCGAGGTCAGCGCCTCGCCGAGCCCGTACAGCACCTCGGCCATGCCGTCGGCCGGTTTCGTCAACAGCAGATCGATCTTCTTGCCGGCCTCGACGTCGGCGAGCAGGCCGGTTGCGAGCGGGTGCGGCGCCGCCGTCGACTTGCGCAGGTATTCGCGCAGGATGCTCTTGGCGAGTTTGTCGTCACCGGCGGCGGCGGCGTGGCGCGCATAGGCCATGGTGGTGCGCAGCGTGCGGCTGTCCTGCTTGAACACGCGCTGATAGGCGGAGCGGGCCTCGCTGCCGCGTCCGGCGCTGTCGGCGACGAGGCCGCGGTGATAGCGCAGATAGAACTGCGCCCACTCCGCCTGGCGCGGCACGTCGAGCAGGTCGAGAGCCTCGTTCGTCTTGTTCTCGGCGCGGCGGAGCCAGGCGCGCATGAGCGCCGTGGTCAGCTCGCCGATCGGTCCCGAGCCACCGGCGACGAACTCGGCGTCGGCCTTCTTCAGATCGCCGCCCTTGAAGGCGGAGAGGCCGAGGAACAGCCGCGCGAGGCGGTGCTGGGGCTGCAACTGGATGAGCTGGTCGGCGAGATCGGTGGCGCGGTCCCAGTTGCCGGCCGAGGCTTCCATCACGAACGCCTGCTCGACCAGCACGTCGTTGGCCGGGTCGTGCATCAGGGCGCTGCTGTAATATTCGGCGGCGCGATCGATGTCGTTCTGGGCGCGGGCGAAGCGGCCGGCGAGGTAGCTGCCGATGAGGGAGCGGGTCTGCTCGCTGGCGTCGACGGCGTCGGGGCTGCGCGCCGACGCCGGTCCGGCGGCCGCCATGACCAAGGATATGGCCGCCGCCATCAGCAGGCTGCCTCGAGATCGGAAGAGCGTCGTGTAGGGAAAGAGTGTAGATCTCGGTGGTC
>CALFEM010000462.1 GCA_937950105.1 uncultured Alphaproteobacteria bacterium
AAGCAAAATCAACAACTTACGCGCCGCACCCCACCCCCAACTGTCGAAGATCAGTTTGACTCTTCCGGGCCACAACCGCCGCGGCTCTTACTGCCTGCGTTCCGCCTTGTCACCTGTACGGAATTGCGCCTTCCGCCAACGGGCGGTTGACGCGCTCCCCAATGACTCTATGGAACATGCTGAGAAACGGACACCGACATGACGATTCTGGTCACAGGCGGCGCGGGCTATATCGGCAGCCATATGGTGTATGCGCTCGTCGATGCCGGCGAGCGCATCGTTACGCTCGACGATCTCTCCACCGGTTTTACCTGGGCGGTCGCGCCCGGGGCCTTGCTCGTCAACGGAAATGCCGGCGATCAGACGCTGGTAGCCGGCCTCATCGCCGAGCATCGCGTTCATTCGATCATCCATTTCGCCGCGTCCGTCGTCGTGCCGGAATCGGTGGCCGATCCGCTCAAATACTATCGCAACAACACTGCAAACTCGCGCAACCTGATCGAATGCGCGGTCGCGGGCGGCGTGCGCCGCTTCATCTTTTCCTCGACCGCTGCCGTCTACGGCAATCCCCGCGCGCGTTCCGGTGACCGAGGATGCCCCGACCGCGCCGATGTCGCCTTATGGTTCATCGAAGCTGATGACCGAGACGATGCTGCGTAAGCGGTTCTTTGAGCGCACCGATTTAAGGGCTTGACCAATTCGGTACGGCTTGGCCGGCGTTACGCCGCGAGGCTGTAGGACTTTTCAGCCGTCCAGGCCCAGGGCATGAGTTCGTCGATGCGTGAGGCGGGCCAGAGATTGACCAGCTTGGTGAGCACGTCGGTGAAGTAGGTCTGCGGATCGACGCCGAGCAGCTTGCAGCTTTCGATCAGCGAGGCGATGCAGGCCCAGTTCTCGGCGCCCTGATCGTGGCCGGCGAAGAGCGCATTTTTTCGATTCAAAACGACGGGCCTGATGCTTCGTTCGACGATGTTGGTATCGAGCTCGATGCGGCCGTCGTCGAGGAAACGGGTGAGCCCCTTCCAATGATGTTGGGCGTAGCGGATAGCGTCCGCGACCAGAGACTTGCGTGAGACGCGCGCGAGCTGTTGTGCGAACCAGGTTTTGAGTTCGAGCACAAGCGGCTTGCTCTTCTCCTGGCGGAGGGCACGCCGCTCATCGGCGCTCCGCCTGCGGATCGTCTTCTCGATCGCATAGAGCGCGGCGATGCGCACGAGCGCCTCGCTCGCAATCGGTGCGTTGCCGTCCTTGGCGATGTCAAAGAACTTGCGGCGCAGATGACTCCAACAGAAAGCGAGCGTGATCGCCTCGCCGCATGGTTTGTCGGCAATGGTCTTATAAGCCGCGTATCCATCGCACTGGACGACACCGTGATAATTCTCGAGCAGCTTCAGGGCGTGGATCGCGCCGCGGCCGGGAGCGTAGCTGTAGGCGACGGCGGGTGGATCGGGCCCGCCCCAGGGCCGGTCATCACGGGCGATCGCCCAGAAGTATCCCTTCTTGGTGCGGCCGCGGCCGGGATCGAGCACCGGGGCCACCGTCTCGTCCACCGCGATCTTGCCCGAGGTCAGGATGAGTTCGCGCAGCCGACGATAAACCGGCATCAATTCCGCCGCTGCATAGCCGACCCAGAAGGCGAGGGTCGCGCGCTTGATATCGAGCCCTTGCGCGAGCAACATCTGCGCTTGGCGGTACAACGGCAGATGCCAGGCGTATTTGGCGACCAGCACGGAGGCGACCATCGCCTCGGTCGGCAGCCCGCCCTTGATCAGCCGTTCGGGCGCGCTCGCTTGCACCACCGCCTGCTCACAGGCGCGGCACGCATATTTGGGACGGTGCGTCACAATCACCCGGAACTGCGCCGGGATCACGTCGAGCCGCTGCGAAGTCTCTTCGCCGATCACATGCATAGGCGCCTTGCAGCAGGGGCAGTTCGTGTCGTCGGGCTCGATCGTTACGTCGAGGCGCGGCAGATGGGCGGGAAGTGCGCCGCGGTTGGAACGGCGCTTGGCGGCCCGCGCCTCGGCAGCCGCTGCATTCTTCTTGTCCTCGCCGGCCTCATCTCCGGCAATGGCCTGCTCGATGTCTTCGAGCGCCAGAAGCAGCTGTTCGGGGTCGAGCTTCTCCGAACGCCGGCCAAACTGCGCACGCTGCAATTGATGCAGCAGATGCCGCAGGCGATCAATCTGTGACAGCGCCTGGTCGCGCTCGGCGAGGGCGGCATCACGCTCCGCATGCGCCGCCGCGAGCAGCGCATGCAGCACTTCGACATCGGTAGAAAGCTGATTTATGGTCTCGCTCACGCGCGCCACTGAATCAGATTCGCGCGCAGTCGTGATACGCAATGTGCAGCCCGGTTCAATCAGTCGCAGTTCTCACGACGTTGCGGTCGGCCGCGCAACGTCGCGGGCGTGCAACCGCGACCAATCCATCCCGTCGACGAGTGCGGCGAGCTGCGAAGCGGTCAAACGCATCACACCATCGATGATCGGCGGCCATCGGAACGCCCCGTTCTCCAGCCGCTTCCAGAACAGCACCAGCCCTGATCCATCCCAGGCCACAATTTTTAAACGGTCGGCTCGTTTGCTGCGGAAGACAAAGATTGTTTCCGAGAATGGGTCCTCACCCAGCGCCTCGCGAACGAGCGCAACTAATCCGTCCGCCCCTTTACGGAAGTCGACCGGCTTCGTAGCGATCAGAACTCGCACCCCCGCCGGAACCGCGATCATGTCACCGCCTTCACGGTCCGCAGCACATCCCGCAGCCAGCCGAGATCAACACCTTTTTCCGCGCGAACGACCGCCCCCGCAATCTCAATCACGATCGATCCGGGCCGATTCGCTGACGCGCCCGCCACCGCCTCGCGGGTCGTCGTCACGACCGGTACGAAAATGGGAGTTTCCTCGGCCGGCAGAGTCAGCCGGCCAGCACGGGCCGCCTTGCGCCAGGCGAACAGATGTTGCGGCGTGATCTCGTGCCGACGCGCGACCTCCGATGCCACCGCTCCGGGCGCGTAGGATTCCGCCACGATCCGGCCTTTGTCCTCCGCGCACCAGCGACGGCGGCGCCCAACCCCGACCCGGATATCGATACGACCGCGCCGCTCCGAACCGTCAACTATATCGTCAACCATATATGCGAACCCTCCTGTTTAAGGTGGTTCGCATCCTGAAGCTCACGTCGCGCATGACAAGGTGGGAGCGCAGCGCCGCTTAC
>CALFEM010000463.1 GCA_937950105.1 uncultured Alphaproteobacteria bacterium
CGCGGCGGCGATGGCGATGATTCGATCGGCGGCTGGAACGGTAACGATGTCCTCCATGGCGACGCTGGCAACGATCTGATCTCGGGCGAGGCCGGCAACGACACGCTGTACGGCAACGACGGGAACGACTCGCTCTACGGCGGAGACGGACACGATTACCTCGACGGCGGTCGCGGCACCGATGCGCTCTATGGCCAGGCCGGCGACGATACGCTGTACGGCGGCGACGCCAACGACACGCTGTCGGGCGGCGACGGCAACGATTTCGCCAGCGGCGGTACTGGCGTCGACACCATCACCGGCGGCACCGGTAACGACATCCTGAGCGGCGACAGCGGCGCCGATATCCTCGACGGCGGCGTCGGCGACGATCAGCTCTTCGGCGGCAGTGATAACGACACGCTGACAGACGGCGTTGGCAACGACTTCGTCGACGGCGGTTCGGGCAACGACACGGTCCGCGCCGGTGCCGGTAGCGATACCTACATCGGGGGCGCGGGCTTCGATACGCTCGATTTCAATGCGATCGTGGGTGAGGGCGTCGCGATCGACATGAGCAGCGGAATCGCCACCACGGGCGTTGACATCGACACCCTCAATGGCTTCGAGCGCTTTGTCGGTTCGACTCTCGACGACATGTTCACCGGCAACTCCTTTGCCAACACGTTCTCCGGCGGCTATGGCGACGATTTCATGCGCGGCCGCAGCGGTGCCGATACGCTCTCGGGCGGCCAGGGCAACGACGTGTTCGCCTACTTCGCCAAGGACATCATCGATGCCGGCGTTCATCAGGGCGTCGATACCATCACGGATTTCACCGTGTCGGACACGATCGACATTTCCGAGATCACCAAGGGGGCCTACGACCTGATCAGCGACGTGGCGCGCCTTACGGTCGTCGGCCGCGATACCATGCTCTCGGTCATGGTCGACGGAGCATTCCAGGATGTCGCGCTCCTGCGCGGCTTCGTTGGTACCGACATCGATGCTTACGCCAGCGACGGCATGTTCATCTACTGAGCGAACGCTTTCGTTGACGCGACGGGGATGGCACGGGCAGGCCGTCCCCGTTTTCTTTTGTCTAAAATTCGCGTCAACGAAGAAGAAGCTTCTTAGAGCATCCGTGCCATGCTCCAGCCCGAGTGTCTGTTGAATGGAGTTCGATGATGGCCGCAGCCTTCAATCTCATCAGTGGTACGAACGGCGCCGACACGCTGATCGGAACGACGCTGCAGGATCGCATCCTCGGGCGCGCGGGCGACGACACCATCTCGGGCGGCGACGGTGGCGACGAAATCCGCGGCGGCGATGGCAAGGACCGCATCAACGGCAACAATGGCGACGATCTGATCTACGGCAACGGTGGCGATGATCGCATCTATGCGGACGCCGGCAACGATCGCGTGTTCGCCGGTGCCGGCAACGATCTGGTGGTCGGCGACGCGGGCGATGATCAGATTTCTCTTGGCAGTGGCAACGACGGCGCCTATGGCGGCGGCGGCCAGGATGTGGTCAGGGGCGAGAGCGGCAATGACACGCTGTATGGCGACGGCGGCCTCGACAAGCTGTACGGCGGCTCGGGTCTGGACAAGCTCTATGGCGGTGCCGATGCCGATCTGCTCGAAGGCGGTGATGGCGACGATTTCCTCTATGGTGAAGCCGGCGACGACATGCTGCGCGGCGGCAGCGGCAAGGATCTCCTCGAGGGCGGCGCCGGAAACGATACCCTTGGAGGCGGCAGCGGCAACGACACGCTGAGCGGTGGCGATGGCAACGACAAGGTTTCAGCGGGTGCGGGCGATGATCGCGTCACCGGTGACGCCGGCAACGATGTTCTGACGGGCGGCGCCGGTTTCGACACGCTCGACTATTCGGCATCGACCTCTGCGCTGACGATGGATATCTCGAAGGGCGTCGTGAGCGGCCTCGGCACCGACAGCTTCAGCGGCTTCGAGCGCTACCTCGCGAGCGCGCTTGCCGATGTGGTCACCGGCAGCAGCCGCGCCGAGACCATCGACGGCGGCGCAGGCAACGACGTGATCCGTGGCCTCGGTGGCTCCGACATTCTGACGGGCGGCGCGGGTGCCGATGTCTTCGCCTACCTCAAGAAGGATCTCGCGGGCGGCGCCGTCGATATCATCACCGACTTCACGGACGGTGACCGCATCGACATCCGCGACATGATGAAGTCGCTGTCGGCCGATGCCTACGCCGATGCGATCTCGTTCAGCGATGGCGCCAACGGCACCATGGTGTCGGTCAAGATCGGTGGCGCCTTCACCGACGTCGTGATGCTGCAAGGTGTGCACGGCATCGATGCCGCCGCAATGCTCGCGGACGGCATGATCCTGGCCTGACTTGCGCGCGCGAGTTACCTAAAAGTTGCGGCAACTCGATAACGATCGCTCAGCTTCTTGCACGTAAGGTACTGTCGCAGGCATTTGTTCAGCGTGAGATTGGGTCATGGCGGATATTTTCGGCACCACGGGTAACGATACGCTGGTTGGTACAACCGGTGCGGACGTCATGGACGGCGGCGCAGGCAAGGACCGGCTGAACGGCGGCGACGGCGACGACATTATCAACGGTGGCGCCGACAACGACTATGTCTACGGCGATCGCGGCAACGATACGCTCTACGGTGGCAGCGGCAACGATGCCGTGGTCGGCGATGCCGGCAACGACCTCATCTATGGTGAGGACGGCAACGACGGCATCTTCGGGGGCGGCAACGACGACACCATCTATGGCGGTGCCGGCATCGATACGATGTACGGCGACGGCGGCAACGACTTCCTCGACGGCGGCAGCGACGACGACAAGCTGTACGGCGGCGCCGGCAACGATCGCCTGTTCGGCGGTACCGGCAACGATCTGCTCGACGGCGGCGCCGGCGACGACGTTCTTGTCTATGCGGTCGGTACCGGTATCGATCAATTTGTCGGCAATACCGGTAACGACACGCTCGAACTGGTGCTCTCGTCGGCCGACCTCGCGCTGGTCTCTGAAGATGTCGCCGAGTTCGCGAACTGGCTCGAAGCGCAGATCGCGTCTGCGGGCAGCGTCACGGCACATGCCGCGAGCGCGACCGGGCCATCGTTCACATTCGACTCGATCGGCCTGACAGTCTCCGCGATCGAAGCCATCAACGTGATCGTCGATGGTCATGCGGTACCCCTCGACAGCTTCCTCAACAGCGCTCCTGTGGTCGATGCAACGCAGGCGATCTCGACCAGCGAGGATACGCCCATCGACGGCGTGGTCGTCGCCAGCGACGCCGACGGCGATGCCCTGCTTCTCGCAGTCGGCACCGGTCCTCAGAACGGCACGGTCGCGCTCGATGCCTCTACCGGCGCGTTCACCTACACGCCGGTCGGGAACTTCTCGGGCAGTGACAGCTTCACCGTCGTGGTGACCGATGCGGCCGGCGCCAGCAGCACACAAACCGTCAACGTCACGGTCGACGCCGTCGCCGATGCGCCGGTCCTGAGCGCCGACGATTCGATCACCGTGTCGCTCGGCCAGAATGTCACCGGTACGGCGGGGGCCGACAGGCTCGTCGGCGGTCATGGCAGCGACCAGATCGATGGCGGCCGTGGCGACGACGTCATCTTCGGTGACGGCGAGTCGCCGGCCGGCTTCACCGTGGCCCTCGACATCGCCGCCTCACTCAACGATCTCGATGGTTCGGAAACGTTGACCGTCTCGATCTCGGGTGTGCCGGCTGGCGCCAGCCTGTCCGCCGGACAAAATCTCGGCAATGGTATGTGGCTGCTCGGTGCGGGTGATCTCGCCGGCCTGACCCTGACGCTCGTCGGTGCGACCGATGTGACGCTCGCGGTGACGGCGACGGCGACCGAGCAGAACGGCGCCAGCGCAGCGACGAGCCT
>CALFEM010000464.1 GCA_937950105.1 uncultured Alphaproteobacteria bacterium
GCGTCGTCAGAAGCACGCCATCGCTCAGTGACTTCGAGACGACGTGTCAAGCGAACTTCGTCAACCGCGACCCGTTCCTGGGTCGAAACTGCGGTGGCGGCTCGCGGTCACGACGTTGTCGAGAAACTGGCGCGCTGCTTGCTGCCACGAAAATTGTTCGGCTCTGGCGCGAGCCGCACGCCGGTCCAGGGTGAGCGCGCGTACGCCAGCCTCGGCGAGATCGTCAGCAAGGATGCCGCTCACACCGTTCTCGACGATGTCGACAGGGCCGGTAACGGGATAGGCAGCGACCGGCAGGCCCGAGGCAAGAGCTTCGAGCAGCACGAGCCCGAACGTGTCGGTTCGGCTCGGGAACACGAACACGTCGGCAGACGCGTAGAGTGCGGCAAGCGCGGCCCCGACCTTGCGTCCGGTAAAGGTCACGCCGCGATATCTTTTGCGTAGCGAACCGAGGTGAGGACCGTCGCCGACGACGAGCTTGTCGCCCGGCAGTTCGGCGTCGAGAAAGGCCTCGATGTTCTTTTCTCGCGATATGCGGCCGACGTAGAGAAAGACAGGGCGCCCGTTGGAGCGGCGTTCTGCATCGGGCCTGAAGGCGCTGCAGTCGACTCCGCGCGACCAACGCATCAGCTTGGAAAACCCATGATGGTGAAGCTCGGCCTCGAGCGATGCTGTCGCCACCATTATGCCGGCGCTCGGCGCATGGAAGCGGCGTTCGAGTGCGTAAACCCAACGTTCGGGTAGTCCGAGGATGCGGCTGGCGTACTCGGGAAACTTGGTGTGATAGCTGGTGGTGAAGGGTCGGCCGTGTTTCAGACAGTGACGGCGGACGGCCCAGCCAATCGGGCCCTCGGTCACAATGTGCACGAAGTTGGGCGCGCTGCTCGTGAAGAACCGTTCGACCGTTGCGCGGTTCGGCACCGCAAGGGCAAGTTCCGTGTAGCCCGGACACGGCACGTTGCGGAAGTATTGCGGCGTCAGGAATACAGGGCTGACGCCGAGCTGTCTGAGCTCCCGGTCAAGCCACGACAGTGTCGTGACCACTCCGTTGGTCTGCGGAGGCCAGGCATCAGTGGCGATCAGGATACGCATTACGCGGCGGCCGGCACCGCCACGGGCTTTCGAGTGTGCCGAGGAACGGTCCAATGGACGAGCTGCATCTCGCCACTATGGGTTTCGACGATCGCCGTGCAACTCTCCACCCAGTCACCGCAGTTGAGATAGTGCACGGCGCCGATCATGCGATCGGCTGCGTGGTGAATGTGGCCGCAGATGACGCCTTCGACGCCCCTGTGGCGCGCCGCTTCGGTCAGCATCTCCTCGAACTCACCGATGAAGTTCACTGCCGATTTTATGCGTCGCTTGAGGTAGCCGGACAGCGACCAGTAGCCGAGGCCCACGTGGCGCCGCATCCAGTTCAGCGGTGAGTTGCTCCACAGCGCCAGTTCGTAGCTGCGGTCGCCGAGGAAGGCGAGCCATTTGGCGTAGCGGACCACGACATCGAATTCGTCGCCGTGCATGACCACGTAGCGGCGTCCATCGGCACGCGTGTGGATGCAGTCGCGCACGATCTCGATGCCGCCGAACCGCCAACCGCAGTAGTCGCGCAGAGCCTCGTCGTGGTTTCCGGGGATGAAGACGATGCGGGTGCCCTTGCGCGCCTTGCGCAACAGCTTCTGCAGCACGTCGTTGTGCGACTGGTGCCAGACAGGACCGCGGCGGACCTTCCAGAAATCAATGATGTCGCCCACGAGGTAGATGACGTCCGCGTCGTTGTCGCGAAGGAAATCCAGCAGCGCCGGCGCTTGAGCCGAACGCGTACCGAGGTGAACGTCCGAAATGAATATGGCGCGATGCCGTCCGGGCATGTCGCGGTCGCCGTCGCCGTTCACGGGCGCCCCCACATCTGCTTCTCGATGGCTGTCAGTGGGACCAGAGTCGTGTTTCAGGGGTATGACATCCGGGATTTGCGGCCCTGGCCAGACTTGGCGCCGTCGGACAGCGCGGTGGGCGTGACTGCCATGCCACGGGCGCCCTATGCCGAACGCGGCTTCAACCATTCCGGACCAGCCATGGCCGTCATCGTGATCGGATTTCAAATCGCGCGCAGCACGACAGCCCGGAATGACCCGCAGCCTGGCCGCTTGCTGGTTCGCAGTATTGTTCTGGGATGGCGCACCCGACAGGATTCGAACCTGTGGCCTTTGCCTTCGGAGGGCAACGCTCTATCCAGCTGAGCTACGGGTGCAGACCAGCCGCGACAGGGCACGGACCGGCCGCGACTAGATAGCCTATTCAATCGCCTCCGGCAAACCGGGATTGTCGGCCGTGCCGCTCTGCCTGGCGGCGGTCCGCGTCCCGTGCCGATGCGCCTGCCCTGGCGCAGCCCTATGACGATCATGGAGAAATTCGCCCGATGCCTGCCTTCAAGCCGCCGCGCCCCGGTGAGGTGGTGATCGCGCTTCCCGAGGCGACCGACGCTGGCCTGCACTTCATCGGCCGCATCCGCTCGGCCTATGCAACTCCGGCTGACTGTCCGAAGAACACGCGCGAGCGCAACGAGCCCGCCGTTATCGAGGTCGATCCGCCCTACGACCAGGGCCTCGCCGGCATCGACGGTTTCTCGCACCTGATCGCGCTCTACTGGCTCGACCGCTCCCGGCGCGATGTGATCGTCCAGCACCCGAGCCACAAGACCTCGCCGGCGGGCGTGTTCGCGCTGCGCTCGCCCGTGCGGCCCAATCCGATCGGGCTCGCCGTCGTCGAGGTGCTCAGCCGCGAGGGCAACCGCATCACCATCCGCGCCATCGACTGCGCCGACGGTACGCCACTGATCGACCTCAAGCCGTATCTGGCGTCGTCGGATTCAGTGCCCTCCGCGACGCGCCCGGATTGACGGCGGGACGAACCGTGGAGCGGGCCAACAGGGTGCTGACCCGGGCTGCCTGACCCCCTATAGTCCGCCGCCATGAGCAATACCGACAACACATCCGCCGCCGCAGCGCCCACCACCCGCAACGGCGGCGAAGGGCGCCCAGCGCAGTGCTACGTGCCGGCCGGCGAGACCGTGCCGATCGTCAAAGGCAGCCACGTCTACCTGATCGACGGCTCCGGCTACATCTTCCGCGCCTTCCACGCGCTGCCGCCCCTGACGCGCCCCTCGGACGGGCTGCCGGTCGGCGCGGTACACGGCTTCTGCGCCATGCTGTGGAAGCTGCTCGGCGACAGCAAAATGGCCGACAAGCCGACGCACATCGCCGTCGTCTTCGACCATTCGGCGAAGACCTTCCGCAACGATATCTACGACAAGTACAAGGCGCAGCGCCCGCCGCCGCCGGAAGAGCTGGTGCCACAATTCCCGCTGATCCGCGATGCGGTGAAAGCCTTCAACGTCGCCTGCATCGAGCAGGAGGGCTTCGAGGCCGACGACATCATCGCCACCTACGCGAAGCATGCGGTCGAGGCGGGCGGTGACGTCACCATCGTCTCGTCTGACAAGGACCTGATGCAACTCGTGCGTCCTGGCGTCGCCATGTTCGACGGCATGAAGAACAAGCGCATCGGTGCGGACGAAGTATTCGAGAAATTCGGCGTCAAGCCCGACAAGGTCGTCGACGTTCAGTCGCTCGCCGGCGATTCCACCGACAACGTGCCGGGGGTGCCGGGCATCGGCATCAAGACCGCAGCCGAACTCATCAACGAATATGGTGATCTCGACGCGCTGCTGGCGCGGGCGGGCGAGATCAAGCAGCCGAAGCGGCGCGAGAAGCTGATCGAGTTCGCCGAGCAGGCGCGCATATCGCGCGAGCTGGTGCGGCTCGCCGAGAATGTGCCGGTCGAGCATCCGATCGACCAGATCGGCGTGCAGGATCCCGACCCGCAGACACTACTGGCGTTCCTGCGGCTGATGGAGTTCTCGACGTTGACGCGGCGCATCGCCGAAGCGCTCGGCGCCGAGGTGCCGGCGTTGCCCGAAGTGTCGGTTGGCGCTTCCGTGCGCGCGGCGAAGCCCGCAACGCAAGCTGGCGGCACCGCGACGGCTGCGAAGCCGGCAGCCACGTCATCGACATCGGGCGCCGGCACACCTGCCGCTGGTGCGCGTACGCTCGCCGGGCTGGCCCGTTCCGCGCCCTGCGATCGCGCCAGGTACGAGATCGTGCGCGACGTGCAGTCGCTCGAGCGCTGGACTGCGCTTTGCCGCGGCGCGGGCCGCTTCACCATCGACCTCACGACCTCCAGCGCGGATGCGATGCGCGCCGAGATCGTCGGCGTTGCGCTCGCCGTGTTGCCGGGTGCCGCGTGTTATGTTCCGCTCGCGCATACCGACGGCAGCAGCGATCTTTTCAGCGGCGGCGGTCTCGCTCCGGGTCAGATGCCGGCTCAAATGGCGCTCGCCATGCTGAAGCCGCTGCTCGAAGACGTTTCGATCGTGAAGATCGCCCACGCCATCAAGAACGACGCGCTGGTCTTGAAGCGTCACGGCATCGCGCTGGCGCCGCTCGACGACGTTCAGCTCATCTCCTACGCGCTCGACGGCGGTCCGGGCGGGCATGGTCTCGCCGATCTCGCCGAGCGCCACCTGCAGCACACTTGCCTGACGCTCGACGCGCTGATGGCGTTGTCGCCCGGTGCGAAGAAGGCGGATCGCACGTTCGCGGGCGTGCCTATCGACAAGGCTGCGGAATATGCCGCCGAGATCGCCGACGTCTCACTTCGCTTGTGGATGGCGCTGAAGCCGCGCCTCGCCGCCGAAGGTTTGACCACGGTCTACGAGACGCTGGAGCGCCCGCTGGTCCCCGTCATCGTCGATATGGAGCACGCCGGCATCAAGGTCGATCGCAACATCCTGTCGCGATTGTCGGGCACGTTCGCGCAAAGGATCGGCGCGCTTGAAGAAGAAATCTTCACGCTTGCCGGCGAGCGCTTCAATCTCGGTTCGCCGAAGCAGCTCGGTGAGTTGCTGTTCGATCGGCTGCGTCTTCCCGGCGGCAAAAAGACCAAGACGGGACAGTGGGAGACGCGCGCCGGTCTGCTCGACGATCTCGCGGGCAACGAGGACCTGCCGGAAGACGCAAGGCGCCTCATCAACACCATGCTCGAATGGCGCCAGCTCACCAAGCTGCGCTCGACCTATACGGACTCGCTGCCGGGATACGTGCATCCCGATACAGGCCGCATCCACACGTCCTACGCGCTCGCCTCGACCACCACCGGCCGTCTGTCGTCGAACGAGCCGAACCTGCAGAACATTCCCGTGCGCACCAAGGAAGGCCGCGAAATCCGCACGGCCTTCATCGCGGAGAAGGGCAACAAGCTCGTCTCCGCCGACTATTCGCAGATCGAGCTGCGCGTGCTCGCGCATATCGCCGACATTCCGCAATTGAAGGGGGCGTTCGCCGAAGGACTCGACATCCACGCCATGACCGCGAGCGAGATGTTCGGCGTTCCCGTCAAGGACATGCCGGGCGAGGTGCGCCGCCGCGCCAAAGCCATCAACTTCGGCATCATCTACGGCATCTCGGCCTTCGGGCTGGCGAACCAGCTCGGCATCAGCCGCGAGGAAGCTGGCCTCTACATCAAGACCTATTTCGAGCGCTTCCCCGGCATCCGCGACTACATGGAGCGCACCAAGCAGTTCGCGCGTGACAACGGCTACGTCGAGACGGTGTTCGGCCGGCGCGTGCACTATCCCGAGATCAACACGCGCAATCCGGGCGTGCGCGGCAATCTCGAGCGCGCCGCCATCAACGCGCCGATCCAGGGCTCGGCCGCCGACATCATCCGCCGCGCCATGATCCGCATGCCGGCCGCGCTCGACGCCGCGGGGCTTTCATCCGCGCGCATGCTGCTGCAGGTGCACGACGAACTGATCTTCGAGGTGCGCGAAGCGGAAGCCGACGCGCTGATCCGCATCGCGCGCGAGGTGATGGAACGCGCCGCGCTGCCGGCGGTGCAGTTCTCCGTTCCCATCCACGTCGACGCAAAGGCCGCCGACAACTGGGAAGCCGCGCATTGACGTCACGCGCGCTGTTCCAACCCAAGTCTTGAAATCGCGCCATGCGCGGCCACTTCATTGGTCCAAGCGCAGACATGCGCGGCAGCAAACCGAACCGAGAGGTGACAGCACACACGCGATGAAGATCGTCCCCGCACATATCGACGAGATCGGAAGAGCGTCGTGTAGGGAAAGAGTGTAGATCTCGGTGGT
>CALFEM010000465.1 GCA_937950105.1 uncultured Alphaproteobacteria bacterium
TCGGAATCGGGGAGCGCAGGTTTATCGGGCCGGTCCGAGGCGAGCGCGGCGCGAAATTCCGCGGCACGGGTCACCGCTTGCACGACGGCTGTATCGACCGGTGTCTGCAAGGCTTCGTTGTCGAGCAGAGAGGCCAGACACTGGTAGGCAAACCCGCCGCCGGAAACGACCAGCCACGCCAATACGACGATTGCAGCGCCGTACCGTGCCCAACCGGTCACGGACGAACGAGACGCCGACATCAAGGAATTGCCCCACCGCGACACGATACACTCTACTCGATCTGAACCTTGTGGCGTTGCCGTCGCAAGTTAACGCAACTTCGTCTGCGTTCAAATCAACTTGCATGTCCAACGTCATTATCAGGGAAGATGCATGTATCCGCTTCCGGATTGTCCGACCGCGATACCATTCCACCCACGCGCTTGATAACCAACTCGAGTTAGGCCGTAAAGAGACATGATGTGTCTGGATTAACGGCTCTTGCAGTGCGTAACGCGGGCCACCGGATGCGCGTTCCCCGCAGGCAACCCTTGCGGTGTCAGGGGACCACGATGACCTTGCCGACCGCCTCGCGTCGATCCAGCACGCCGATCGCCTCGCGGATCGCGTCGAGCGGGTAGCGGTCATGGATGCGTGGCGCCAACCGGCCTTCGGCCACCCACGCCAGCACCTGCTCCATGTTGGTCCTGTGCCCGGCGGGATCGCGCTTCACGGATTCGCCCCAGAACACGCCGAGCGCATCGCAGCCCTTCAGAAGCAGCAGGTTGAGCGGCAACTTCGGGATGTCGCCTGCGGCAAACCCGACCACCAGGAAACGCCCTTGCCATGCCATCGCGCGCACGGCGGGCTCCGAGTATTCGCCACCGACGCAGTCGTAGACCACGTCGACGCCGTTGCCGCCTGTCACCTCGCGCAACGCGCTTTTAAGGTCCCCGGCCGAGTAGTCGACCAGCACGTCGGCTCCATGCTGGCGCGCGATCTCCAGCTTGTCCGGCGAGGACGCCGCCGCGATCACACGCGCGCCCATGAGGTGCGCGATCTCCACCGCCGCGAGCCCGGCTCCGCCCGACGCGCCGAGCACCGCGACCGTCTCGCCGGGCCGCACCCTGGCGCGATCCTTGAGCCCGTAGATCGCCGTGCCATAGGTGACCGAAACGCCCGCCGCGACCTCGTCGCTGACGCCATCCGGAACCACGATGCAGCGGTCGGCCGCAACCGCCACACGCTCCCGCGCGCCACCCCAGCCGAGATAGGCGGCGACCCGCTGGCCTGGCCTCAACTCCGTCACGCCGGCGCCGACGCTTTCGATCACGCCGGCAACCTCACCCGATGGTGAGAACGGCAGCTCGGGCTTGTGCTGGTACTTGCCGCGCGAAATCAGCGTGTCGAAGAAATTGAGCGCCGCCGCTGTCACCCGCACCACCACCTCGCCCGGTCCCGCGACGGGCTCGGCGATGTCCTCGATCACGATCGCGCCCGGACCATCGAGCGTTTTCACGAGAGCAGCTTTCATGTCGGCGGGACCTCGAGCTTAGGTGCCATTGTCGCAAAGCGCCGGGCAGAGATTGCCCCGCGTCGAGAACGCGCTTGATCGCAGCCGGTCACGCCGTCATCAAGGGCCAAAACGGGGTAACACAAATGCCCAGGTTGCATGCGCCCCGAAGCCCACCGGAGATCCACACCCATGCCCGCCGAGATGTGGCCCCCCGCTGCCCGCGGCTACTTCGCGATTGGCGCGGAGCGGATGTCGAAGGCGCTGAACCTCGGCAACCTGATGCGGTCGGCGCACGGCTTCGGCGCCAGCTTCACGTTCACCATCGGCGCCACCTATCACGCGCTGGAGGCCCGCGCCGACACCTTCAAGGGGCAATGGCACCTGCCGCACTACGACTGGCGCGGAATGGACGAGATGATGCTGCCGAAAGGCTGCGTGCTGGTCGGTGTCGAGCTGACCGACGACGCGGTCGACCTGCCGAGCTTCCGCCACCCGCTGCGGGCCGCCTATGTGCTCGGCCCGGAACTCGGCTCGATCAGCCAGCCCTTGCTCGAACGCTGCCAGCACGTGGTCAGGATACCGACACGATTCTGCATCAACGTCGCCATGGCCGGCGCCATCGTCATGTACGATCGGGTGCGCAGTCTCGCCACGTTCGCCGACCGGCCGATGCGACCCGGCGGGCCATCCCTGTAGCCCGGTCCCGCTAACCTTTGCAACGGGATGCGCCACCAACACCACGCCGGCCGACCGCTCCAGGGTTACACCGAAGTCTCAGTTCGTGTAGAAGCTACAGCGAGTGAACAGAGGGACGAAGCGACGACCGATGACCACCGCCCAGTATATCCTCCCGCGCGCCGCCCGAGTGACTGCACTTGCGGTCGCCTTGGCTTCGAGCTTTGCTTTCGCTGGTGCTGCCAACGCAGCGAAGCTCATAGAGAAATACGGAGACTGGTCTCTCTTCGTCCACGACGCGGCGCAGAAGAAGATCTGCTTCGTCGCCACGCAGCCGGCGGCCAATACGCCGAAGAAGGGCACCGAGCCCGCAGCCGAACAGCCCAAGCGCGACGCGGTATTCTTCTACATCTCTGCCTGGCCGAAGGACGGCGTGAAGACCGAAGTGAGCGTTCTGCTCGGCTACAAGATCAAGAAGGGCAGCGACATCACCGTCAACATCGGCGGCACGGTGTTCAAGCTGTTCCCGCAGGACGACAAGGCGTTCGTCGCCGACCCGACGCAGGAGCTGAAGCTGATCGAGGCGATGAAGCGCGGCAGCGCCATGCAGGTCGCCGCCACGTCCGAGAGCGGCACCGCGACCGACGACAAATTCTCGCTGTCCGGCATTTCAAACGCGCTGAAGAACCTCGACGCCAAGTGCCAGTGATCGCACCTGGCAGGGCAAACACTTGCCGTCGTTCGGCGCACGTCAACGCTTGGCGCGGAGCTGCACGTAGAGCGCGCCTTCGCCGCCATGGGCGACCGCCGCCGACTGGTAGCTGACGACGATGGCGCGCAGTTCCGGCTCGCCGAGCCAGCGCGGCACCACGCGCTTCAACACGCCGCGCCCGTCATCGTGCCACGATGGCAGATCGTCGCGGCGCTGGCGGGCGGGCAATGCGCTGTCGTCGCCGCCATCGTGACGCGCCGGGCGGCCCTTGCCGGTAATCACCAGCACCCAACGCAGACGCCGCGCATGGCAGGCGTAGAGAAAGCTCCGCAGCGTCGCGTGCGCCTCGTCCTGGCGCATGCCGTGCAGATCGATGCGTGCCTCGATCTCGGTGCGGCCCGAGCGTATGCGGCGCGCCGCCTTGCGATCGAAATCGGCGATCGGCGGCGGAGTGTGCGGGCGCGGCACCTTCACCGGGCCTGACGGCTGCACCGGCGAGGTCGCCCCGTCTCGGGCCAGTCCGCTGGCGCCGCTTTCCAGCCGCGCGTGCAGCTCCGATGCAGTCTCCGGGCGCTCGCCCGCGCTCGGCCCTTGGGGCTGCAGGGCCGCCGCGTCGAGCACGCGCGCCTTGCCGCGCACGCGCGGCGCCACCGAGCGCGCGACATGCTCCCACAGGCGGCGGTCGTCGTCGCTCAGCACGGGTCGCCGCGAACGGCCACCGCCGCCCCCGGCGCCTCCGGTCATTGGCTGGCCTGCCGCTGCTTTTTCGTCCGCGCGCTCGCGGACGACTCGGCCGGCTTCGCTTCCGCTTCGATCACGGTGCCCCGCTGCGCGCCAGGCAGATCGCGCGGCAACAGCACGAAGAAGTTGCCGGGATGTTTGGTGATGCCGGCGACCGATCCGGCCTTCGGGCCCGAGCCGACGTAGATGTCGCCGCGCTCCGGCCCGCGGATGGCCGAGCCGACGTCCTGCGCCACCATCAGCCGGTGGAAGCCACCGTCGTCGCGCGTGATGTGCGAGAGGGTGCCCGCCGAAACGTAGACCGGCAGGCCGATGGCGTGATGCGCGGTATCGACGGCGAGACTGCGGCCCGGCGTCAGCTGGATTTCGAGGACGCCGAGCGGCCCGTCCGCCTGCTCGCCCGCGAGCTCGCGGAAGAAAACATACGAGCGGTTCTGCCAGAGCACTTCGCGCGCCCGCTCCGGGTTGCGCCGCAGCCAGGTCTTCAGCGCCTGCAACGACATCTTGTCGGCAGCGACGAGCCCGTTGTCGATCAGGTACTTGCCGATGGACGAGTAGGGATGGCCGTTCTTGCCGTCGTAGGTGACGCGCACGCTGCTGCCGTCGTCGAGCGCGATGCGACCTGAGCCCTGCACCTGCATGAAGAACACGTCGACCGGGTCCTTGAGGTACAGCAGCTCGAGCCCCTGGCCGGCGAGCGCGCCACTCTCGATCTCCTGGCGCGTCGGATAGGGCTCCCAACCGCCCGCCGTCTTGCGTGCATGCGTCAACTGCTCGGCCTTGGCGCCGCGCTCGGCTTCCGAGACGAGGTTCATGAGATCGCGCGGGCGCCGGTAGATGGGCGTCTTGTAGCCGGGGCCGGCGGTGCGTGCGCCTTCGATGACCGGCTCGTAATAGGCGGTCAACA
>CALFEM010000466.1 GCA_937950105.1 uncultured Alphaproteobacteria bacterium
ACTACATCGAGTTCCTGCGCGATGTCGGCCGCCACTTCTCGGTCAACCGCATGCTCACGATGGATTCGGCGAAGCTGCGCCTCGAGCGCGAGCAGGAGCTGAGCTTCATCGAGTTCAACTATATGCTGTTGCAGTCCTACGATTTCGTGGAGCTCGCGCGCCGCTACGCTTGCAACCTGCAGATGGGCGGCTCCGACCAGTGGGGCAACATCGTCATGGGGCTCGACCTCGGGCGGCGCATGGGCGTCAAGCATCCGCTGCACGCGCTCACCTGCCCGCTGCTGACGACGGCCTCCGGCGCGAAGATGGGCAAGACAGCGGCCGGCGCCGTCTGGCTCAACGAAGCGCAACTGTCGCCGTGGGACTACTGGCAATACTGGAGGAACAGCGAGGACGCCGATGTCGGCCGCTTCCTCAAGCTGTTCACGACGCTGCCGATGAGCGAGATTGCGCGCCTCGCGGCATTGCAGGGCGCCGAGATCAACGAGGCGAAGAAGGTGCTGGCGACGGAAGCCACCGCGCTGATCCACGGCCGCGACAAGGCGGAGGCCGCCGCGGAAACCGCGCGCAAGACCTTCGAGCAGGGCCAGACCGCGAGCGACCTGCCGACGGTCGAGATCGCCGCATCGGATTTTGCCGCCGGCATCGGCGTGCTCAATGCGTTCGTCCTCGCGGGCCTCGTCAAATCGAACGGTGAAGCCCGTCGCCAGATCCAGGGCGGTGGCCTCAAGGTCAACGACGCCAGCGTCACCGACGAGAAGATGACGCTCGATCGCTCCGCGCTAACCTCCGACGGCATCGTCAAGCTGAGCCTCGGCAAGAAGAAGCACGTGCTGCTGCGGCCGATGTGAGTAGCGACGTGCTCCTCTCCCCATGCCCAGCACTCGCACGGGGAGAGGGTCGGGATGAGGGGCAGCCATACGTGTAGCGCCGTCGTGCTGCCCCCATCCGTTGCTGCGCAAGCGGGCAGCCGCCCGCACCCGCTCGGGAGGCAGAGCCTCCCGAACCTCCCCCTTTTTTCCCCATTCTCGAGCTCGACTGCATGACGGTCAAAGCGCGCGGAACATCACGAAGGCGTCGACATCGCCGAGGGTCGGATGTGCAAAGGCGCCGGGCAGCGTGCCGGCGATCGCGAAGCCGAGGTCCTGCCAGAGGCGCACGGCGCGCGTGTTGGTCGATACGACCAGATTGAACTGCATGGCACGGAAGCCTCGCTCGCGGGCGCGCGTCAGCGAATGCTCGCACATGGCACGGGCGATGCCGCGGCCGGCATACGCGGCGTCGCTGACGTACCCGCAGTTGGCGACGTGGGCGCCGCCACCCTGCTGGTTGGCGCGCAGGTAGTATGTCCCGACGACCAGCCCGCCGATTTCGGCGACGAAGGTTTCGTGCCCCGGCGCAAACCAGTACGCGAGCGCCGCGGCGCGCGTCATATCGCGGGGTAGCGCATATGTTTCACCCGCGCGTACGACCGGCTCCAGCAGCCGCCAGATCGCATCGGCATCACCCGCCGTGGCGCGGCGGATTGCGACGTCACTCGCCATATGCCCCCTCGAAAAAGCAAAGTGCGCCGCGAACTGAACCGCGGCGCACCCTGTAAGAAAACCGACGGATCGCAACGGATCAGTTCAGCAGGTCCTTGAGGCCCTTCGCCGCCGTGAACTTCGGCACGGTCGAGGCGGGGATATCGATCTCCTTGCCGGTCAGCGGATTGCGGCCCTTGCGGGCGTCGCGCTTGGCCACCTTGAAGGTGCCGAAGTCGGGCAGGCGCACTTCCTTGCCGTCCTTCATCGCCGCCTTGATCTGGTCGATCACGGTATCGACGACCTGGCCCGCGCGCTCCTTGGTGAGCTCGAGCTCCTTGGCCACGGCGTCGATCAAATCCTTTTTGCTCATCTCGGTCGTCCTTGTGCGTGAGAAAGTCGGCGGGCGCGCCGGCTGGCGCGGAATGCGGTTCGCATCATTGAGGCGGGCTCGCAATGGCGCTGCCAAACCGCGTGCGGAGGCTGCAAAGAAGCGCTCCCGCCCCGGCGCGTCAAGCGAAAACGGCCCGTTTTCCGGCCTTTCGCGCGGCTATCACCGGTTCGGCCAAAAGCGGACGTGGTTCAATCGCACCGGTCGTAATCCCGCTGCAATTCGTCCCGTATTTGTTCCTTCGAGGGCGCCAGTAACGCGGGAGCGCCGGACCCGGCTGCAAGGAAAAGCCCCCGCGCCGTGCGGGCGCGAGGGCTGCTTTCGTTTCGCATTCGCCGGATCAGACCGGCTGCGCGTGCATCAGTGTGCGGTGACGCGGCCGCCGCCCTTGCCGTCGGGCTCCGGCTCGGTGGCTGCAGGAGCGGCCGTCGCGACCGACTGCGTCTCCTCGTCCCAGACGATCGGCTCGGGCATGCGCACCAGTGCCGTCTTCAGCACGTCGTCGAGGCGCGACACCGGCACGATGGTCAGCTTCTTCTGCACCTCCTCGGGAATCTCCGCGAGGTCCTTCACGTTCTCCTCGGGGATGATCACCGTGGTGATGCCGCCGCGCAGGGCCGCCAGCATCTTCTCCTTCAATCCGCCGATCGGCAGCACGCGGCCGCGCAGCGTGATCTCGCCGGTCATGGCGACATCCTTGCGCACCGGGATCTGCGTCAGCACGGAGATGATCGCCGTTGCCATCGCAACACCCGCCGACGGGCCATCCTTCGGCGTCGCGCCCTCCGGCACGTGCACGTGGATGTCCTTCTTCTCGAACTCGGTCGGCGGGATGCCGAACGAGACCGAGCGCGAGCGCACATAGGCGTTGGCGGCCTGGATGCTCTCCTTCATCACGTCGCGCAGGTTGCCGGTGACCGACATCTTGCCCTTGCCGGGCATGCGGATGCCTTCGATCGTCAGCAACTCGCCGCCGACCTCCGTCCATGCCAGACCGGTGACGATGCCGACCTGATCCTCGAGTTCGGCCTCGCCATAGCGGTACTTGGTGACGCCGAGGTAGTCCTGGATATTGTCGGCCGTGACCTCGACGCTCTTCTTCGACGAGGTCATGATCTCCTTCACCGCCTTGCGCGCGAGCTTGGCGATCTCACGCTCGAGGCTGCGCACGCCGGCTTCCCGCGTGTAGCGGCGGATGAGGAAGCGCAGCGCGTCGTCCGTCACCGAGAACTCGGCGTCGTCGAGGCCATGCGCCTGCTTCTGCTCCGTCACCAGGTGGCGCTTGGAGATCTCGACCTTCTCGTCCTCCGTGTAGCCGGCGAGCCGGATGATCTCCATGCGGTCCATGAGGGCCGGCGGAATGTTCAGCGTGTTCGCCGTGGTCACGAACATCACGTTCGAGAGGTCGTAATCGACCTCGAGGTAATGATCGTTGAACGACGAGTTCTGCTCCGGATCGAGCACCTCGAGCAGCGCTGCCGCCGGATCGCCGCGGAAGTCCTGTCCCATCTTGTCGATCTCGTCCAAGAGGAAGAGCGGGTTCGACCGCTTCGACTTCTTCATCGACTGGATGACCTTGCCGGGCATCGAGCCGATGTAGGTACGACGATGGCCGCGGATCTCCGCCTCGTCGCGCACGCCGCCGAGGCTCATGCGCACGAACTCGCGGCCCGTCGCATTGGCGATCGACTTGCCGAGCGAGGTCTTGCCGACGCCGGGCGGGCCGACGAGGC
>CALFEM010000467.1 GCA_937950105.1 uncultured Alphaproteobacteria bacterium
TCGAGCGTGGCCGAAGTGCAGGCCGAGCCGCTCGACACCGCGATGTCGTTGATGTTGGTTCGCAGCCAGCCGATCCACTTGAGCAGGAAGCCTTCGTAGAGGCCGCTCGGCGCACCGATGGCGAGGTGATCGCGGTGCTGATCCGTGAGGCCGACCTCGAGCTGCGCATGCTGCCAGACGCGCACGATGGCGAGTGCGTGCTTCTGGAACTGCTGTCCTGCCCCGGTCAGAACGGCGCCTGATTTAGAACGCTCGAACAACGGCCTGCCGAGTTGCCCCTCGAGCACCTTGATGCGCGCGGAGACTGTCGACTGCGTCACGTTCATGCGCCGCGCAGCTTCGATGAAGCTGCCTGTCTCGGCCACCATCAGGAAGGTTCTGGCGAGTGTGATGTCCATGATCGCTCATCAAGCGCTGGTACTTCTGTCTCGCACGCCTTCGACACATCTATCGAAAGACTCGATAGATCGAAGCAGCAAATTTCGTTTGTGGCAATGTTGAATTCTCACCACAGTGATTCCGGCTCGTATCATATCGAGTGTAGAAGCCCGTCGTGATCGATCGCAGAACGCTCCGCGGAGCAGGCGGCACCGGCGGCATCAACGAAGGAAGACGCACTATGAAGGCTAAGACTGCGAAGAAGCCGGTGGCGAAGAAGAAGGCCGCCAAGAAGGCCGTCGCCAAGAAGACGGTTGCGAAGAAGAAGCCGGCCGCCAAGAAGGCCGCCGCCGCCAAGAAGAAGGGCGCCGTGAAGAAGACCGCCGCGAAGAAGCCGGTGGCGAAGAAGAAGGCCGCGAAGAAGAAGTGAGGCCGCGGATGGGCCGGATGGACAAGCGCCACGCTGCCCGTCTCCTCGTCGGCGGGATGGTCGCCTCGGCCATCCTCGCAGGGCCTGCGGCGCTCGCCGCAACGGTGACGAACCGCGATACGGCCCAGCACAAGCTCACCATCCTATCCGGAGCGAGCCCGGACGTGCGCACCCTCAAGCCTGGCGAAGCGGCCCGGGACATATGTCCCAAGGGCTGCATCGTGCGGCTCGGCGACAGCCGCGAGGGCGAGTACGAGATCGAAGGCCAGGATACGGTTTCGATCGAGAACGGCTCGCTGTACTACGACGGCCCGCCCGATCAGGGCGCGGCGCGAACGCCGGTATCACCGGTGCCGAGCCTGAAACCATCGCGCTGACGCGTGTCGCGCAGGTCCGGGCAGATGGAACAGGGTGCGGATTCGAGAACGGCAAGGGGCGGGTGATCGCGATGGCGACGCCCGCCCCTTCTGCGTTCGGTGGCGCGAGCCTGTCGGCCGCCGCGTCCTGCGCGTCACGCTGCGGCGAGGGCATAAGGACGAACCATCGCCTGATGCGCCACCGCACGCCCGTGCCGCCGGAAGTCAGGCGGGTGGCGGCTCGCGGCGCAGTGTCCCGAGCGCCTCGGAGCAAACCGCCTCGAGCGCCATGTCGAGTTCCGCCATCGACACGAGTTGGCCGAGGTCCTCGAAGCTCGTCACGCCGTGCTCGCGGATGCCGCACGGCACGATGCCGCCGAAGTGCTCGAGGTCGGGATCGACGTTGATGGCGAGCCCGTGATAGCTGACCCAGCGTGTCAGACGTATGCCGATGGCTGCGATCTTGTCCTCGACACCGTCGCCCTTCTCGGGCCGCGCCACCCAGACACCAACGCGGCCCTGGCGCACCTCGCCCTTGATGTTGAAGCGCGCCAGCGTGGCGATGACGATGCGCTCGAGCGCGCCGACGAACGCGCGCACGTCACCGAAGCGACGCTTCACGTCGATCATCACGTAGACCACGCGCTGACCGGGACCATGGTAGGTGTATTGCCCGCCGCGTCCGGCGACATGCACGGGGAAGCGATCGGGCGTCAGCAGGTCTTCAGCGCGCGCGCTGGTGCCGGCCGTGTAGACCGGCGGATGTTCGAGCAGCCAGATCAGTTCGCCCGCGCGTCCCGCGGCAATGTCGTCGGCACGCTGCTTCATGACCTCGAGCGCGGTGGCGTAGTCGACGCGGTGATCGCTGATGGCCCAGCCGATGGGTGGCAGGGAGGGCGCGGTCGAGGCTTCATCGGGCATGGCATGTCTCTCTGCGCTGCGGTGGGGGGATGGTCGTCGGCCCGTTCGCCCGGTCGTGGGTACAAGTTGAGGCCCGGCGCGGGCAAGTCATGAAAACGTCGGCCTTGGAGCAGGCACTTGGCATTGAACGTGGGGTTCAGGCCGGCGCTGGCTTCGGTCGAGGATTTTCGCGACGCCGCGATCATGCAAAGCGCCAACCTTTCGCTTCGGCGGACCCGGCTCTCGCAGCGTCGCTGGCGCGGCGTCGACCCGGTCGTGATCCTTGCACAGCGTCTGCGGCGGCCGGGCTTGCGTTTGCCGGCGGCCTCTGTTAGGTCAGGCGCCTCGCCGGTTCCGCTTGCTGGTCCCGGTGCACTTCGCTATATGGGCACGTCGATTTGCCCACACGATGCGGTCGTGGCGGAATTGGTAGACGCACTACCTTGAGGTGGTAGCGCTGGAAACGGCGTGGAAGTTCGAGTCTTCTCAACCGCACCATTTTAGTTTGCGCGATGCCGCCCGCCAACACATCGTGGGGGGTTCCGGTTCGAGGATCATCCTCGAACCTACACCATTTATCTCATACTCCCGTCTGGTATCTCGGCCGGAAAGGCTATCAGGTGGGGCGACCGCCCGCCGACGCGGCCCGTCGAAGGGTGACGTCAACGCTCGGCGGCCCAATCGGGCTTTTTCTTGCTGCTTGCGGTAATGAAGTTTCGCCGATTATGGCCGCGCCGGTTGCGGCTCTTTTGACCCGCTTGGCGGCCATGCGAAACTGGGCGGCCGCGCCCGCGACAAAGCAAATGAGTAGAGCCATTTCCGCA
>CALFEM010000468.1 GCA_937950105.1 uncultured Alphaproteobacteria bacterium
GCGGTAATAGTTGCGCGCCTCCACCAGCCGGGCGATCTCGTCGAGGTCGGCGGCAGCATGTCCGGGGCCGAGGGCGGCGCGATGAGCGTCACCGACAAATCGACGCGCATCCTGCCCGAAACCGACGCCACCGAAACCGTCGAGCGGGCTGGCTCGGCCGCGCCCGGAGGCGACGAAGCTGGCGGCTCCACGCTCTGGATCGCTGGGCTTGGCGTCGCCATTCTGGCGGCCGTCGCGGTGTGGCTGCTCGTGTAGATCAGCTCCGTTCGATCCCATCGACGGATCGCAGCCGTCTGCCTGGCCCCTCAGCTTGCGGCGCGCTCAGCCGGCCGCGCGCGTGAAGAACGTCCGCGGCCGCATGTCGACGAAGCCCGGAACCTCGAACGCGCCCGCGCTCTGAAGCGCGAGCGAAGCACCGATGCGCTTCTGCACCGGCTCGCTGCACAAGAAGCGATGGCCGAGCGTTCCGGCGAGCTTCTCCATGCGGAACAGCAGGATCAGCTCCACGCCCGACAGATTGTCCTCGCCGAGTGTGCGCCCTCCCCCCTGCGCCACACCGCCGACATGCGTGATGAGACGGAACGGCAGCGACGAGGCCGCCTGCAGCTTCAGAAAGGATTCGAGCGCCGCGGCAACATGCTCCTGCGGCTGCAGGTGCGACGGCCAGATGGCGAGAAAGCCGTCTCCGAGATACTTGTTGATGGTACCGCCGTGCAGTTCGACGATCTGGCGGCATTCGGCGGCCCACGAACCGACGAGCCGCGCCCAGGCCTCCGGCTCGTGCTCGCCGGCGAGTTTTGTGGAGCCGACGATGTCGGCCAGCAGCATCCAGCACTCGACGTTCTTCACCTCGATCAGCGTCATCGAGGCGGCCTTGCTGCGGATGCGCGACTTCACCTCCGGCGAGCGCTGGAAGCGCAGCACCGTATCGCCGAGGCCGATGGCGTCGTTGGGCGCCAGCCGCGCCGGCAGCGAGATGCGCCGCCCGTTGATGTAGGAGCCGTTGCCGCTGCCGAGATCGACCAGCCAGAACTCGTCGACGTCCTGGCGATGCACGACTGCGTGCCGGCGCGACACCTTCGGGTCGTTGAGCACGATCGCATTGGACGGCGAGCGGCCGATCGGGCAGTTGGTCTCGAGCGGCCACGTCTGACCGTCCACGGACTCGAGCCAAGCCTCTGGCGGTGCCAGATCGCTCATCAGGCGTTGACCCTCAAAAAATGTGAAAGCGCTGAAATGACCGAAGTCAGAATAGCGCGACCGGCTCGCCCGCGACAAGCGTAACGGAGGCAAGGTTAGCGCCGGCTCGACCGCGCGCTGCGCTCGCCTTGACTGCCGGCCCTCAACGGCTACGGTCCCGCGTCCGATCGACCAGACGCCGGAGCAGACGTGAACCCACCCGCCATCATTCCGCACGCCGCCGGCCTGCTCGCGCGCTACGACGTACTGTTTTCCGACGTCTGGGGCGTGGTCCACGACGGCGTCACTGCGCACGCCGCCGCGGCCGACGCCCTGATGCGGTTCCGGGCCGGCGGCGGCACCGTCATCCTTGTGTCCAACGCGCCGGTGCCGAATACCCGCGTCGCCGCCATGCTCGATGCCAAGCGGCTCGACCGCGCGGCGTGGGACGCCATCGTTTCGTCGGGCGACATCGCCTTGTCGCATATCGATGCCGAGGGTTATCGCGCCCTGCATCGCATCGGCCCGCTCGATCGCGACAGCGCGCTTTTCGATGCGGCTCCCGGCGATCCGGCGCCGCTCGATACCGCCGACGCGATCCTGTGCAGCGGCCTCGAGGACGACATCAACGAGACCGCAGAGAGCTACCGCGCGCGGCTCAAGTTCGCGCTCTCGCGCAAGCTGCCGTTCGTCTGCGCCAACCCGGATTACTGGGTCGATGTCGGCGGCCGGCACTATCTGTGCGCCGGGGCCATCGCCGATCTCTATGCCGAGATGGGCGGAGAGGTGTTCTGGGCCGGCAAGCCGCACGCCAGCGCCTATCGCGCCGCACACGAGATGGCCGAGGAGATCCGCGGCGCGCCCGTCGATCACAAACGCATACTCGTCATCGGCGACGCACTGCGCACCGACATCCAGGGCGCGCGCAACTTCGGCGTCGATGCACTGTTCATCGCTTCCGGCATTCACCGACCGGCGACCATGGCTGGCGACGACATCGTGCCCGAAAAGCTGGCTGAACTGTTCGCGCCCGCCGATGCCCCGCCCGCCGTCGCCGCGATGCCCTTCCTGCGCTGGTGACGTGCGAAAAGTGAAGGGAAGGCGAGGGGACTTGTCCCCTCGACCCCATGACCCGAAGTGCGGGAGTCGGGCCGCCGGACTTACTTCGCTGCGGCTTGCGGTTCCTTCCATTCCTTCGGCTTCTGCGTGCCGTCGGAGAACGCACCGAACACGTGATCGGGCGACGACGTGTTGTGGCGCGATAGCGTCGTGCGTCCGGCCCAGATGTCGGTCGCGTCCGTGGCGCCCTTGAACCCCATGACCGTGTCCTCGAGCCAACCCGTCGCGCCTTTCGCCAGTACGGCGACGTCGGCGACGTCGTTGTTGAGGCGCGTCACGTACATCGAGCGCATGGCGGCGAACGGTTTGCCCTCGATGGTCTTGTCGAAGGTCACGTCGAGACGATGGCGCTCGCTGTCGGTCTTGGCGATGCGCACGGTGGCGCTGCCGCCGCCGCGATACGTGAGCGTGAAGCTGCGCGTCTTCGGGTCGAACGCCACTTCGTCGATGTCGACGACGAGGCGCCCCTTGTCCTCGCCGACCGGGCCGATCAGCACCGACGAGCCGAACGTCGTCGGCTGGCGACCGGGCAGCGCGCGCGGGCGAATGCGCCAGTAGCCGTCCTGCGGATACAGAACCAGCACTTCCTCGCCGCCCATGTGCGAGATCATCCACACCTGCAGCATGTGCAGGCCCTCGTAGACCTTGTCGCCGATCCGCACCTTCGCCTTCTCAGGCCGCCAGAACGTATCGTTGCGATGCGCGACGACCCACATCTCGATGTCCTCGTAGATGGTGGTACGGCGCGGCGGGTTGACGTTGACGGCTTCGCCGGTGAAGTCGCACGCGGTCCAGTCCGGGTCCGAAGTTTCTTCGCGCAGGATCGGTGCATAGACCGGATGCGCCGCCTCGATGCGGAACTGCTTCACCTGCGGCGATGCGAACGTCAGCGAGACGTTGTCCTTCTCCGCGCACAGCACCGGTTCGGAGCGGTTCTCCACCGTCACGCCGAGCATGCCGAGCGACGTCGCGGATGCAGATGTGGCGATCAGAACCGCAGAACAGGAAACAAGAGCAAGGCGCAGGCGATCAAACCAGAACGGCATAGACATCCCCCGAATTGGCATCGTGCGGCAGTGACGTGATGTGCGCGTGCATCTCCTCACGTGACAGCGGCGTCCCGAACGTGAAACGCTGGCTCTCGCCGAGCGCGATATTGAAATTATAGCTGCCGAGCGAGGCGAGCCGCTCGAGGCAGCGATAAGCCACATCGCGCTGGATCGTCGTGAACTCGAACGACAGCGCCGGCAGCGGGCGCGTGAGGCCGGCGAGCACATCCGCCTCGAAGCCCTCGACGTCGATCTTCACGAACTGCGGCACGCCATGCTTCGCAATCAGCGCGTCGAGCGTGGTGACGGGTACGGTGATCTCGCGATCCCAGACCTGCCCCTCCCAGCCGCCGGCGCCATCCGCAGCCTTGATGAAATCGTGTGACGCCGTCGTGACAGTCGGGTTGTCCGAATTGACGTGCAGCGTGAGTTCACCCTCGGCCGGGCCGCATGCCGCGTTGAGCAGCGTCACCGCACCGTCACAGCAATATATCGCGGACAGCGCCTCGAAGCACAGCGGCTGCGGCTCCAGCGCAACCACGCGTGCGCCCTGGCGGCGAAACGACGCGATGCGATCACCGACATGGCTGCCGATGTCGAAAGCGAGCCCGCCCTTCGAGACGAAGCGCCCGTAGAGCGCATCCATCGCGATGTCGCGATCCGCATCGCCGTAATAGACCTCCAGCGAGCGGCGCAGCGATGCGAAGCGCGGGTCCAGTTTCATCCGATCAACAGTGGTGCAGCGCTGGCCCGACGCAGGCATCGGTCTCTACTCCTCTCCTCGGGTCCGTTGCCGCACTCGAATTCGGCCGGGTTCAACGATCCAGAGCTCTCGCCCCAAAGGCTGTTCCCGGAGATGAGTGACGAACTGAGACACCAGAGATCGAACAACCGATACAGAAATTCGACCGCGACACTCGATCACTACGATGCCCGCAGATGATGCCGGCGGAAATCTCAACACCTCGCCGAAGTCGTGATCGAGCGTGACCAGAGCGCGTTCTTCCATTCGGCAAACATTGAAAAGATGCTGATCGGTGACGCCGCTCATGTTCTGCTCGTGCACACTCATCACGTCGTGGCCAGCAGCAGTGAGTTCGGCCCGACCAATGTCGCCCAGGTTCTCGTCGAGCTTGAATTTCATTCCGCAGCCGGGGCAGGAAACGGGACGACATGTTCCCGCGTGACGTCTGCCGCATATGCGATTGCAGCGCGAATATCGTCCCGTTCGAGCTGCGGATAGGCCGCCAGTACCTCGGCCTCGCCGTTGCCGTCGGCGAGCAGATCGAGGATCAACGACACCCAGACGCGCGTGCCGCGAACGCACGGCTTACCGAAGCAGATGTTGGGATCTACCGAGATCCGTTCGATCAGACTAGTCATCGCCTCACCCAATGTTTTGCAAGCGTACAGTCTATCCCCTCGCCAGCACCGACGCCACCTCGGGCGGGGTGACGAAATCTTCCGGGATGCCGCACAGCCCGGCGCGCTGCATCCAGCGGCCCAGCGCCGGTGACGCCGTGAGCATCGCGAACGGAACGGCGAGCAGATAGCCCGCGGTCAGCGGCAAGCTCCAGTAGAACACCGTCGGCGAGATCACCCACAGCGCACCGCAGACGATCAGGCCGAACAAGGTCTGCGGCCACAAGTTCTGCACCGCGGTTGCGAACGAAATGCCGGCCGCATCGCGGTTCTGGCCGCCCCACACCACCGACTTTCCGAACAGCAGGCCAACCATGAAGATCGACGTGCGGATGGTCGAGACGGCGCCCTGCAGGAACGAGAACACCAATTCGATCGCCGCACTGGCGAAGAAGCGAGCCGCGCCGCCGTAGTGGGCGACGCCGCCCTTCGTCAGAACCGCGTCGGCGAGGCCGGCGAACTTGGGGCTCAGGTACATGACGAAATACGTGACGTAGAGACCCGCCGCGAGCCCGCCCGGGAAATCCGGCACGCTCTGCGCGTGCAGCGTCGCGAACGGCAACAGCGCGATCATCAGCGTCCATGCCGGAATGCCGACGAACATGAGGATCGCCCAGACGAGCTGAAAGCGGCTCATCGGCAGGAGTCCCGGCAGATCGAGCAGCTTCACGTACTGCATGTTGCCCTGGCACCAGCGCACGTCGCGCTGTGCGAAGTCGAGCATGGTCGGCGGGTTCTCCTCCCAGCTCCCTTCCTCGACCGGCAGCACGCGCACCTCGTAGCCGGCCTTGCGCATCAAGGTCGCCTCGACCTGATCATGGCTCAGCACGTGGCCGCCGAGGGGCGGCTTTCCCGGCAGCATCGGCAGATCGCACTCCTCGACGAACGGCTTGATGCGCACGAAGGCGTTGTGGCCCCAGAACGGCCCGCAGTCGGCCGTCCACCACGCCTGCCCCATGGTGTAGGAGCGCATGCCGTGGCGCATACCGAACTGGAAGATGCGCGCGAACGCGGATGTCGATGGCATGCCGACGACGAGGCTCTGCAGAATGCCGAGCTTCGGGTGCGCCTGCATCATGCGCGCCATCTTCACGATGACGTCGCCCGACATCAGGCTGTCGGCATCGAGCGGCAGCATCAGCTCGTAATCGCGGCCCCAGCGCTCGCAGAAGTCGCGCACGTTGCCGGCCTTGAAGCCGGTGTTGTCGGTGCGGCGGCGATAGATAATACGAGCACCGGCGCCGGGCTGCTTCGCCTCGGCTTGCTCGCGCCACGCGGCGACACCCGCTTCCTCGGCGGCGGCGACCTCCGCCTTGTTGGTGTCGCTGAGGATGAAGTAGCTGAACGCAGAGCCCTCACCGGTGCGGTTGATGCTGTCTTTCACCACGGCGAGACGTTTCAGCGCCCGCTCCGGGTCCTCGTTGCGGAGCGTCATCAGCACGGCCGTGCGGATGGTGAGCGGCACGTTGGCGTCGCCCGCCGCCGCGTAGGGCGCGACCGCTGCGATCGGGTCCTTGATACCGTGCAGCAGCCAGAGACCGATCAGCGCGTTCCAGAAACCGAGTACGCTCCACGGCGTGCCGAGCAGGAAGCAGACGTACATGACCACGTCGACGCCGGTCCAGCCGCCGGCCGCGCCGACCTGCCAGGCCAGCGCCGCCAGCAGCAGGTAGGTGACGACGTTGAGCGCGATGACCAGCCGGCGGCGCGCTTTGAGCGTGGCGTTTGCCTGCAGCCCGGTCGGCGGGTTAAGCGTCTCAGCCATCGTGGCACGGTGCTCCAGCGGCGCGGTCGGCAGCGTCTCGTTCATGGGGTGGTCGGGTCCGGTAGCAGAAGCACGCGCGGCTTGGCGCAGGGAATATTCGGGTTCGAAGCGGGGCGTAACATGACGATGCGGCGATCCGCCGGCAAGATGCACATGGGCCGCGCGCTCTGGTACGCGAAACCGGGCGTCGTGGAGCTGCGCACCGCCCCCTTGCCGCCGCCCCGCCCGGGGGAGGCGCGCGTGCGCACGCTCTACTCGGGCATCAGCCGCGGCACCGAGCGCCTCGTCTTCTCGGGCACGGTTCCGCAATCCGAGTGGGAGCGCATGCGCGCGCCGCTGCAGGAAGGCGCGTTTCCATTCCCGGTCAAATACGGCTATTGCGCGGCCGGCGTCGTGGAGGATGGCCCCGAAGCCCTCGTCGGCCGCAACGTATTCTGCCTGCACCCGCACCAGGACACCTTCATAGCACCTGCGGACATGCTGGTGCCGCTGCCCGAGGGCGTCTCGCCCCGCCGCGCCACACTCGCCGCCAACATGGAAACCGCACTCAACGCGCACTGGGACGCCGGCACCGGACCGGGCGACCATATCGTCGTGGTCGGCGCCGGCATCGTCGGCCTGCTGGCGGCGGCCATCGCCTCCCGCCTGCCGGGCGCCACCGTCACCGTGGTCGACATCGCCGAAGACCGCCGCACGCTGGTCGAGACCACTGGCGCGCGCTTCGCGCTCCCCGATGCGGCGCCGGTCGATGCCGACATCGTCTTCCATACGTCGGCCTCGGCGGCAGGATTGCAGACCGCGATCCGCTGCGCCGGCATGGAAGCGACCGTGGTCGAGCTGTCGTGGTACGGCGACAAGCCGGTAGCCGTCAGCCTCGGCGACGTGTTCCATTCGCGCCGCATCAAGCTGATCTCGTCGCAGGTCGGGCAGGTGTCGCCGTCGCGGCGCTCGCGCTGGAGCTACCGGCGGCGCATGGAAGCGGCGCTGGCGATGCTCACCGACCCCGCCCTCGAAGCGTTCGTCTCCGAGGAGGTCGCATTCGGCGATCTTCCGAAGCGCATGCCCGAACTGCTGACGGGCACGAGCGGACTCGCCCCGGTGGTCAGGTATTGAAGAAATAGAGGCACGCCCTCCGCCATGGAAGGCGTGCCCCGCTGTCGTTGTCGTGGCCGTACGGGTTCACTGCGCGCCGGCGATGGCGCCGAACTTGCCGTTCTGGAAGTCCAGCATCGCCTGCTTGATCTCGCCGACGCTGTTCATCACGAACGGCCCGTGCGCGACCACCGGCTCCTCGATCGGTTCGCCCGAGAGGACCAGCAGCTTCGCAGCGCCCGCCGCCTCGACGGTGAACGCGCCGCCGTCAGAACCGAGTGTCGCCACCTCGGCCGCGCGGACGATACGCTCGCCGTTGATCTCGACCGTGCCGTCGAGCACGACGACGACGACATTGCGCCCCTCCGGCAATTCGAACGATGCCGTCTTGCCGCCGGCGAGCCGCACGTCCCACACGTCGATCGGCGTGAAGGTGCGGGCCGGTCCTCGAGCGCCGCCGTACTCACCCGCGATCACGCGCAAGCGCCCGGCGCCGTCCGCCAGATCGACCTCGGGAATGTCGGCCCCGAGGAGGGTCTGGTATCCCGGCGCCGCCGACTTGTCCTTCTTCGGCAGGTTGACCCACAGCTGCACCATCTCCAGCGTGCCGCCCTTCGCGGTGAAATCGCGCGAGTGAAACTCCTCGTGCAGGATGCCCGAGGCAGCCGTCATCCACTGCACGTCACCCGCGCCGATGCGCCCGCCGGCGCCCGTCGAGTCGCGGTGCTCCAGTTCGCCCTGGTAGACGATCGTCACCGTCTCGAAGCCACGGTGCGGGTGCTGGCCGACACCGCGCGGACGCGATGCCGGACCGAACTCCTGCGGACCGGCATAGTCGAGCAGCAGGAACGGGCTGACCGTTTCGGGGGCGTCATGCGGATTGATGAGCGAGCGGACCGGGAAGCCGTCTCCGACCCAATGGCCACGCGGCGCAGTCGAGACCTTGATGATGTTTCTCATGGCGGATCTCCGAGGCGAAAGCACAATCGCGTTCGCGTTGCCCGCCAATCTGGACATCGCCGAATGAATTTTCAATAGTCTGAAGTATTCGACAGACGTGATCTCGCAGTAACACACAACAAGCGTCGGCGTCAGATCTGAATGACTTGATTCTTCTATTGGCGACGGCGCGGTCGCTTCTCCGGCGGCACCACTGAACCGGTCGCGACGGGAGCGGCACCCGCCTCCCGGGCATCGCCATCCGCGTCATCGGCGGCGGCCCGCTTCGGCTCCGGCGCTGGCGTCGGGCGCGGCCAGGCCGCATCATCAGCCCGCCCTGCGCGCGGTGCTATCCGCTCGCCCTTGACCAGCACACGGAAGTACGGCGTCTGTGTCGGCGCCACCTTGCGGCGCGCCCCTCCCCCTCCGCCGGGATCGGCGGACGGCGTGATCGAACTCATCACCGTCAGCCCGCCGGGGATCTGATCGACGACGGAATCGCCCATCTGCGAGGCCTTGTCGCGGCTCTCGCGCTTGGTCACCAGCGCCAGCACGGCGGCGGGAATCGCCGGCCGCACGATTTCTACATTGAAACTTTCCTCGCGCCCGTCGGCACCGGCGACCTTTATGGCGACGCGAGCGTTGTCGGCCCGCTGCTCACCCTCGACCGGCGCCCCCGGAGCAATGGCGACGGCGCCACCCGGCCGGCCGCTTTCATCGGTGGACGGCGCCGCCGTGATCGGCTTCTGCCGTGCGCCCGGGTTGATGCGCGACTGCTCCTCCTCGCTGCCGGCAAGCGGCACCGAGCGCTCGTTCTTCGCCTGCGCCAGATCGCGCTTCACCTCCCGCTCGACGAAGTGGGCGAGCTTGGCGTAGCCGGCTTCGGTCATGAGGATGCCGTCGCGCTCGCGCAGGCGGACCGGCGTGCCGGTAAGGTCGGGGCCATACGGACTGAACTCGCCGTTCTCGTCGGCAAAACCGGCGTAAACGTCGATGAACTTGATGCCGCTGAGATAGGCGCGTTCGCGCATCACGTCGTTGAGCGCCTGCGCCGCATCGTTGACCTCTGGCCGCCGCATGATCGGCAGACCGACCCAGTAGACGGCGGCACCGTTCGACTTGAAGGTGCGCATGACCTCGCCGATGCGCTTGCCATAGAGGTCGCGCCACTCGCGCGAGCCGACCGGCAGGCGCCCGTTGGGGCCGCGCAAGGACCAGCGATCCTGCGTGCCGAGCAGCACAACGACGACGTTCTTCTTTTCGGTGACGAGGCCCTGCGTCACCTGCTTCACTTCGTCGGCGTGATCGGGCCGGGAAATGCCGGAAAGCCAGCGCATCTTGCGGTCGATCTCGAGGCGGGGATCGGAGCCGAGCCCCTGTACGAGCGCGTCCTGCAGGCCCTCGGCGAGGCTGTCGCCAACCACCTGCAGCCGGTACACCTCGCCGCCCGGGAACGGCGTCAGATAGGAGGAACTGGCATCGTCGAACGGTTGCGCAACGGCGGCGGCCGGCGCCAGCGCAAGCCCGGCCAACGCGAGCGCGAGCAGCAGCACCAGCGCCGCGAGTACGGGACGGCGGCGGGTCATGCAGGCAAGGCGTCTGGCGTCGTCGTTGCGGCTCATCGGCATCGGGGCGAATCGTCGATTGTGCGCGGTTCCTGTCGCTGGCTTATATCGCAAAGTGCGGCCGCACGAACCGGC
>CALFEM010000469.1 GCA_937950105.1 uncultured Alphaproteobacteria bacterium
CGCCACGGCGCACGTTGGGGATTGTCAGCCCGCCGACCAGCGTATTGCCGGCGTCGAAGATGAGAAACGCGTAGCCGAGATCGTCGCGCGCCTCGCGCGCGTAGTGGCGCACCCTGCGGCGGTAGGCCGTGCGCGACAGCTCGTCCTGGCTCCAGACCGGCTCCCACGGCGTCAGGTGGGTGCGGCTCAGGGCGCGCAGCTCCGCCCAGGCGGGGTAATCGGACATCTGGGCGCCGCGCAAGGTCACACCGTCCCCCTTGACGAGAGGACCGGTTTCCTGACCGATGCTGGTGCCGAGCAGCACGCGCAATTCCTCCTCAGGCGTCGGCAGCGCGGAATTTGGCGGCGAGCCGGTCGGCATGTTCGGCCGAAGCGCGCCCGGCGCCGACCACAGCGACCGACGGTCTGCTCTCGGCGATGTGGCGCGCGAAGCGGCGCACATCGGCGGCGTCGACCGCATCGACGTCGGCGATCAGTTCTTCCGTCGTCAGCAGCCGGCCGTGGGCGATGATGTGGCGTGCCATCTGCTCGGCGCGCGCCGACGAGCTTTCGAGGCTCATCAGCAAGCCGGCCTTGAGCTGCGCCTTGGAGCGTGCGAGTTCCGCCGCTGTCGGTCCCTTGCGGGCAACCGATTCCAGCTCCTTCACAACCACGTCGCTCAACTGGTCCAGCATCTCCGTCCCGGTCGCCGCATAGATCGAGAACATGCCGGCGTCGGCCAGCGCCCACGCCGAGGAATAGATCGAGTAGCAGAGGCCGCGCCGCTCGCGCGCCTCCTGGAACAACCGTGACGACATCCCTCCGCCGAACAGGCCCGAGAAGACCTGCGCCGCGAAGAAATCGTCGGCGTGATAGGATGGCCCCTCGAAACCGAGCAGCAGATGCGCCTGCTCGAAACGCCGCCTGTAGGAGCGCACACCCCCTTCGTAGCGCGCCGGCACTGCCGCCTGTCCCTCACTGCGAGCAAGCCCGCCGAATAGGGCCTCAGCGTGGCGAACGAGCGAATCGTGGTCGACCGCTCCGGCGGCGGACAGCACCATGCGGTTCGGCAGGTAATGGCGCGCGAGAAACGACTTCAGGTGCTCGCGCTCGATGCTCTTGACGCTCGCCACGGTGCCGAGAATCTCGCGCCCGACCGGCTGGTTGGGGAAGGCCGCGTCGCTCAGCAGGTCGTAGGCGATGTCTTCGGGGTCGTCACGCGTCGCGGCGATCTCCTGCAGGATCACGTCGCGCTCGCGGTCGAGTTCCGAGGTTTCGTAGACGGAGTTCTGCAGGATGTCGGCCAGAACCTCGAGCGCCACCGTCTCGTCGCCCTTCAGCACCCGCGCATAATAGGCGGTGTTCTCGAGGCTGGTAGCGGCGTTCAGTTCGCCGCCGACGCTCTCGATCTCCTCGGCGATCTGGCGGGCCGAGCGCTTCTCGGTGCCCTTGAACGCCATGTGTTCGAGCAGATGCGAAATGCCGTTCTCGGCCTCGTCCTCGTGGCGCGCGCCGACCGCGACCCAGACGCCGAGCGAAACGGTCTCGAGTTCGCGCATGCGGTGGCTGACGACGCGCATGCCGTTGTCGAGCGTGGTGACGGTGGTGGTCATGAGCGCACCTCGCGAACGGCGCGGGCGCGCTCCTCGACGTAGCGTTGCACGGCGCCGAGATCGTTCGGCAGGCGGTCGATACGCTCCGGATCGGTCATCAGTGAGGCGAGGCGCGACGGCAGGCCGGGGCGTTCGCCGGTGATCTGCTGCATGGCATCGGGGAATTTGGCGGGATGCGCGGTCGACAGGATCACGTCGGGGGCACTGCAGCGATGCTTCGCCTTGTGCAGTGCCACCCAGCCGCAAGCGGTATGCGGGTCCATCAGGTAGCCGCTCTCCTTGCGCACGTGGCGGATCGCGTCGGCGACTTCGGTCTCGCTGGCGCTGGCCGCCTCGAACGCCTGCCGCCATGGCGCGAGTGCGGGGCCGATGTCGAAGCGTCCGCTCTGCGCCAGCGAACCCATCTGCCCGCGCACGAGTGCGGCATCGCGGCCGCAGGCCTCGAACAGGTAGCGTTCGAAGTTCGACGAGATCTGGATGTCCATCGACGGTGATGACGTGGCCACCACACCGCGCATGTCGTAGACGCCGGTTTCGTACGCGCGCGGCAGGATGTCGTTGGTGTTCGAGGCGATGCCGAGCCTGTCGATGGTGAGGCCCATACGCTTCGCCACATAGCCGGCGAACACGTCGCCGAAGTTGCCGGTCGGCACGGTGAACGATACCGAGCGATGCGGTGCGCCGAGCGCCGTGGCGGCGACGAAGTAATAGGTCGCCTGCGCGACGATGCGCGCCCAGTTGATGGAGTTGACCGCCGAGAGCGCGACGCGGTCGCGAAAGGCGTGGTCGTTGAACATGCCCTTCACGAGCGCCTGGCAGTCGTCGAAGGTGCCGTCAACGGCGACGGCGTGGACGTTGGCCGCGCCGGTGGTCGTCATCATGCGCCGCTGCACGTCGGAGACGCGGCCGTCCGGAAACAGGATCACCACATCGACGCGCTTCGACGAGCGGAACGCTTCGATGGCCGCGCCGCCGGTGTCGCCGGAGGTGGCGCCGACGATGGTCGCGCGCTGGTCGCGTTTCTCCAGGACATGATCCATCAGCCGCGCCAGCAGCTGCATGGCGACGTCCTTGAAGGCGAGTGTCGGTCCGTGGAACAGTTCCAGGATGAACGTATTGCGATCGACCTGTACGAGCGGCGTCACTGCCGGGTGGCCGAACGTGGCGTAGGCGTCTTTCGCCATGCGCGAGAGGTCGTCCCGTGCGATGAGGCCGCCCGTGAACGGAGCGATGACGCGGACCGCCACTTCGTCGAAGGGCAGCCCCGCGAGCGCGGCGATCTCGTCGCGCGCAAGTGTCGGCCAGCTTTCCGGAAGGTAGAGGCCGCCGTCACGGGCGAGTCCGGCGAGAAGCACGTCCTCGAAGTTGAGACGCGGCGCGGTGCCGCGCGTCGAAATATAGGAAAGCTGCGGCAACGGGCTCGGCTCCGGTCTGAACGCGGGAATCGCCCAGGCGCGGGCCTCGGCCCGGCGCCCGGACGCAGCGCTGATGGTGTTTGGTCGGTCCCTTGATCGGCGCTAAGCGCGGCGGGGTCAAGGGCGATCGCGACGCGCACCGATGAAGCCCGTGCACGACCCTTTGAACATCGCTTCGGCCGGACTGGTGGTCGGGGATTCGAGGTGCTGCTGCCGTCACTTCGACCAGTCGTCCTTGACCTCGTCGCACTTGGTCGAGACGAAGTTGTTGATGTCCTTGACCAGCGTCGATTCCAGGACGTTGAAGGTGTTGTCGGTTCCCGTTGCGGTCCACATCACGCCCTTGACCAGCGTCGGGGCCTCGAGCTTGCCCCAGTTGATCTTGGCCTTGGTCGCCTTGCCGTTCTCGAACGTCACCTTCGGTGCGAAGGCGATCGAGATCTTGCTCGGCTCCTTGCCGTCGTCGTTGGCGATGGTGCAGGCGACGTTGTGGGTTTCGAGCGTCATCTCGAACTTCGGCTCGCTCATGGCCTTCGCCAGCATCTCGCGTCCGAGCTTGATGTCGGCGGTGCACGACACGGCGCCCCACGGCCACGACACCTTCGCCTTCGACACCATCTTGTCGAGCTGGGCCTTGCGCCAGCTCTTGAGCACGCTGCACGAGATGTCGCTGGCGACGGCCTCCGGCTTGCGGAAGCCCTTGCAGATGGCGACCTTGCACGATTTGCGGGCATCGCGCTCTGCCTTCTCCTCGGGCGTCAGCTCGGCCTCGGGTGTACCCGAGGTGATCGAGGTGGCGTCCTTGTCCGGCGCCGGCTTCTCCTGAGCCTGCGCTGCCGAGGACGTCAAGACGGATGCCAGCGCCAGCAGGGCCACGGAGCTGGCGCGCAACAGGGCTGCACCCGCTGGCTGCGAGTTGCGACCCTCGGCGAAGGCGTTAACGATCGTCGTGCTGCTCATGTTTGGTTCCGGTCGGCTCGATCCTGATGGCGCGGCCCGCTGGCGGCGGGCGACGTGCCCACTCCAAGCCGTCAAATGTTGCCGGATTGAGGCTGCGGCCGCTTCGCCGCAGCAGGGGGGGGTGGCGCGCTTGATTTCACGTCCCCTCCCCCCATATCGTTTGTCGAAGAGCCCCGACGCCTCACGTGAGGGTCCGGTCTGCTCCCGAACAACGGGCGCGATCGCAAGGGCTGCTGAAGTCGCTTCGCAAAGAGGGCTTTGGAAATGACGCGTATGTCCATGCTGTCGAACCCGCTGTTGCTCGGGTTCGACGAGATCGAACGGCTGATCGACCGTGCCAGCAAGGCCGGTGACGGCTATCCTCCCTACAATATCGAGCGCGTTGCCCGGCAGGAAGGCCGTGGCGACCTGCTGCGCATCACGCTGGCGGTGGCCGGGTTCTCCCGCGACCAGCTCGACATCGAGCTCGAGGACAACCAGCTGATCGTGCGCGGCAAGCAGGCCGACGAGAAGCCGCGCGAGTTTCTCTATCGCGGCATCGCAGCGCGCCAGTTCCAGCGGACCTTCGTCCTCGCCGACGGCATCGAAGTCAAATCGGCCGAGCTGACCAACGGGCTGCTGGAGATCGATCTGGTCCGCAACGAGCCCGAGCGCCTGGTGCGCAAGATCGACATCGGTCAGAAATCGAAAACCTAGTTCGGCGCTTTTCGTGGAAAAGCGATTCGAATCGCCGGATGATGAGGCTTGAGCTTCATCGCCATGGCCATCATATCAACATGGCTGAGCGATAAAGCTGGCATGACGCGTCCCGAGCCTCCGCAACCGAGGAGTTCCGTCATGAATATGAAGAGCACACTGAAGCGCGGCGAAGACGCCGAAGTGCGTGTGGCTCCGCCGCTGAGCGAGAACGAGTTCGCGAAGCTCGGGGACGGCCACGTCGCCTACATCAAGACCATGACGTCGGAAGAGGCGCGCCGGATGTTTCCGGCGGTCGAGGGGTTGCCGCAGGGCATCAACCTGTTCGCGCTCCACGCTGCCGACGGTACGCCGATTGCGCTGACCGACACGCGCTCCGCCGCGATCGGCCACGCCATGGGCGACGAGCTGGAGATTGCCAGCATCCATTGATGCAGCCGCTCCGTTGCGGTTGCGAGGTATGCGAAGGCCCGGATGCGCAGGCGTCCGGGCCTTCGTTTTTGCGTCTGCGTGATTGAGGCAATCAGCTCTTGTAGTGGGCGAACTGGCCGCGCGGCATGAAGCGCTCCAGATACGCCGGAACGATAAGGCTGGCGCTGTGCGGGCGTTCGACGCCGAGAGCGGCGAGCGTGCGGCCCTCGGATTTGGCGCCTTCGCTCACGACGTTGTCGCTTTGCAGCATGCGCACCTGGTCGAGCGTCACCGGACGCAGGCTGTTCGGCAGCAGCGCGGTCGAGATGGCCTGCAGCTTCGCCATCCAGAACGGCATCGGCATGTAGCTGCGATCGCGGCCCGACCAGCGCTGCGTCGCGTCCAGCAATTCGCGGAACGTCAGTACATCCGGACCGCCGGCCTCGTAGATCTTGCCCGGCGTGCCGGCGAGACCCTCGGCGGCGTTGACCACGGCCGTGGCGAGATCGGCGACGTACACCGGCTGGAAGCGCGTCTTGCCGCCGCCGATCAGCGGCAGCAGCGGCGACATGCGCGCCATCGCGGCGAAGCGGTTGAAGAAGTCGTCCTCGGGGCCGAACACGATGGACGGCCGCACGATGATGGCGTCGGGGAACTCGGCCAGCACGGCGGCCTCGCCCTCGGCCTTCGAGCGGGCATAGTTGGCACTCGAGGCGCGGTCGGCGCCGATCGCCGAAATGTGGATCAACCGCTTCGCGCCCGCCGCCTTGGCCGCTTTGGCGACCGCGCGGGCACCATCGACGTGGATCGCCCTGAAGCTCTGCTTGCCGACACTCGCCAGCACGCCGACCGCGTTGACGACGATCTCGGCGCCCTCGGCTGCGGCACGGCAGGACTCGGGATAGCGCAGGTTCGCCTGCACCGCGTGCACCTGGCCGACCACGCCCATCGGCTGCAGCACGCCGGCCAGATCGGGCCGCCGCGTCGCCGCGCGCACGCGCCAGCCGCGGTCGGCAAGCTCGCGCACGACGTAGCGGCCGACGAAGCCGGAGCCGCCGAAGACGGTGGCGAGACGGCCGTTCAAGGGCTGCGGTGCCATGCTGGTGATCCCCTCGGATTGGCTGCGCCTTCCGCGCCGGCGGGTGGATACCGGGTTGGAAGGCGAGCAGACTTTAAGGCCGGGCGCGGCGCGCGGCTGCCCGGATCGCTTCGGCCGCACTATACGGACCGCGCGGGCCATGTGAAGTGCGCCAGAAGTTCGGGGTTCTGGCTGGCATCAGCCTTCGTGCCGGCCGGCGCCGCCGACGGAGAGCGGACGGCCGCCCCTGCGGGTGGGACGCACGATCGAAAAGGCGGTGGGGCGCAGGGCTCGGAGCGATTGACAAGCGCCGCGTCGCCCACTAGTTGAAGCGGCTCGGCAGCGATGCCGGCCACCTGATGCCCAGATGGCGGAATTGGTAGACGCACTAGTTTCAGGTACTAGCGCCGCGAGGCGTGGAGGTTCGAGTCCTCTTCTGGGCACCAAGTTTCTGACCGGGCGCTTTCGCCAGCCGCCTGTTAGCGCCGTATCAATGGCCAAGACGCCCTTCCCCTGAAAGCCGTGAGACGAGGCGCTCCGCGCGGAACCGTCGCGCGTAATGGCCGTTACTGCTCCGTTGGTCAGATGGAGTGGCGGAATGGGCATTCTTTCCTGGATCGTGGTCGGCATCATTGCCGGATGGCTTGCCGAGAGGTTCACCGGACGAGACCACGGGCTGCTGACCAATCTCGTGGTCGGCGTGGTCGGGGCCAACGTCGGCTGCCTGATCTTCTGCAGCATCGCCGGCTTCAGCTACGCGCGCGGCATCAATATCGCCACGATCATCGTCGCAACCATCGGTGCAGTGCTGTTCCTGTGGGCTCTGGACTGGTTGCGCGGTCGCGATCGTGACCGTCTGTCGGACATGCGGCGCTGACCGGGTCCGCGGCTACGCAATTCCGCCGCCATTAGAGCCCGCTTCCGCCGAAAGTCGGTCCTACTCTCCTGCGTCACCCGACGAAGGAGATTTGGCCCCCATGATTAAATCTGCCTTGTTTGCGCATTCTGCCGCCGCGCCGCCGGCTCGGCGAGGCATAGCGGCCCGCCAAGCGGGCGCAGCCGCGTTGCTGGCGTTCGCTCTTTCCCTCGGGTGCGCTGTAGCTCCCGCCTACGCCGGTCAGGTCGGCGTCGATGTGCAGCTCGGGCAATCCGTCCTGCCGACCGCCAAATCCGGGAAGGTGTATCTGCGCCTCTCGATCAAAGGCGCGCCGGTCAAGGCGTCGGAGCGGCGGACGCCGGTGAACGTGGCGCTGGTACTGGACCGCTCCGGCTCCATGAAGGGCGAACGGCTGGCGGCCGCCAAGGACGCCGCGGCCATGGCCTTGCAGCGTCTGGCGCCGGAGGATGTCGTCGGGCTCGTCGCCTACAATCACGGCGTCGACGTGCTGCAGAAGGCGGAGCGGCTCGGCGGCGATCATGCGCTGAAGCAGAAAATCGACCGGCTTGAGGCGGACGGGCGCACCGCGCTATATGCCGGCGTCGTGGCGGGCGGCGACGAGGTGAAGCGCCACCTCGCAGCCAATCGTGTCAACCGCGTCATCCTGCTGTCGGACGGCCTCGCCAACGTCGGGCCGTCGTCGCCGCGCGAGCTCGGCGAACTCGGCCGCGAGCTCGGCTCCAAGGGCATCTCCGTCACGACCATCGGTCTCGGCCTCGACTACAACGAGGACCTGATGCAGCGCCTCGCGGCGGCGAGCGACGGCAACCACGCCTTCGTCGAGAAGGCGTCTGACCTCGTCGGCATCTTCAATGCCGAGTTCGGCGACGCGCTCTCCATCACCGCGCAGGACATCGACATCACCATCGAGTGCCGCATCGGTTTCAAGCCGGTGCGCGTGCTCGGGCGCGAAGCCGCGATCGAGGGCAACCGCATCCGCATGAAGCTCAACCAGCTGCAGGGCGCCAACGAGCGCTACATCGTCGTCGAGCTGGAGCAGCCCGAGGTGCGCACGCCGGGCGATGCCGAGATCGCGTCGGTGACGATCGACTATCTCGATCTCGACAATGGCAATCGTGCGCAGAGCGGAGCGCGCGCCAAGGCGCGCTTCAGCGCCAGCGAGAAGGAGGCGGAAGCGAGCATCGACAAATCGGTGATGACGCAGGTGACGACGCAGATCGCGACCGAGACCAGCGAGAAGGCGGTCGAGCTGCGCGACAAGGGCGACATCACCGGCGCGAAGAAGCTGCTCGAGGGCAACGCCGCGTACCTCAAGGATCAGCGCGGCCGCTACGGTTCGGGACCGGCGCCAGCCTCTCCTACAGCACTCGGCTCGCTCGAAGCGCTCGAGAAGAAGCAGAACGAGGCGGCCAACAACCTCGATGCCGACAACTGGGGCAAGGCGCGCAAGTCGATGCGCTACGACCAGCACAAATTGAAGACGCAGCAGACGTATTGAGCGGCTCACCGCCCGGGTTCGTCGTTTTTTGAAACAGAAAGGGCGCCTCGCGGGCGCCCTTTCGCATTCGTGCGACTGATCGAGGCGATCAGCGCTTGCGGAACCAGCCGTGACGCAGGCCCTGCAGCTCGACACGGGCCGAACCCTTGAGGCTGAGCTTCGCGCGGTACTTGAAGCTGATGCTTTCGATGAAGCGCTCGCGGCCCTTGAGGTCGAACGGCTGCGAGGTTTCGCCGGCGCGGATGACGCCGGAGAGCGGCACCTCCTCGCGCTCGCCGTTTCCGTAGACGATCGTCATGCCGAGGAAGCGCACATCCTGCTTGTCGACACGAACCCGGATGGCGCGGAACAGACCGGCCTCGCGTCCGACCTGGAAGCTGTCCGTATCGGCACCGAGCATTGCGGCCTTCTGCATGCCGAGCGAGACCCACTCCTCCTTGCGGCCGCGCTCGAACACGTTGTCGTCGCGGTCGCGGCCACGATCGCCCCGACGGTCGTCGTCACGGTCACGGCCGCGGTCCATGCCGCGCTCGCTGTCCTTGCGGCCGAGAAGTGCGATCCTGGCCGGTCCGCGCGAGCTGCGGCGCGTGCGCGCCTCGACCTCGACGCGACGGATGAAGCGGCGATCGCCCTCGAGGTCGATGATCTTGGTCTGCTCGCCCTCGTCGAGCCTGTCACCGACGTCGACGGTTTGCGTATCGCCGTTGCCGTAGGTCACGCGCACCGACTTGATGCGGATGCCGCCGTCCTCGGCGCGGAAGCGGATGGCCGAGAAGCGGCCGTCGCGGCGGCCGAGATCGAACGTAGCGATCTCGTCGCGGTCGCGGCCGACGCGCTGGGTGTCGATGGTCTCGAAGTCGGCGCCGGCCATCGGGCCCGGACCGCGGCCGGGGCCGCGCAGTTCGCCATAGACCTTGACGACGGCGCGACCCTCGAAGCTCGGGCGCGCGCGATAGGTCATCTCGACCGATTTCAGGAAGCTGCGCTCGCCCTTGAGATCGACCGGCAGCGCTTCGGCGCCGGGACGCAGCAGGCGATCGACCTTGAAGTCCTCGGCATAGCCGTTCTGGTACACGAGGCGCAGGTTGATGAGGTGCACCTCGTTGTTCTCGGCGATGATGCGAAGCTCCGAGAAGCGGGCGCCGGCGTTGCCGACATTGATGGTGTCGCGGTCGACGCGGAAGCCGACGCGCTGCTCGCCGAGCAGTACCCAGTCGTTGGGGCCGCGCGCGAGCGCGGGCAGTGCGAGCGTGACGGCGATGAGCGCCGTGACGAGAACCTTGAGATGACGAAGCACGGGTTGACCCTCCCTGGTCATGCGATCTGCCGGATGCGCTCAGGTCCCCGCCAATGCCGCAAACGGCTGATGGTGGCAGGCACAAGCCCTCCGCAGGACACCGGACATTAATCAAGCGTGACGACGGAAAAAAGACCAAAGTCCGTGCACGAGACAAAAGAGCCTCGCTCACGGCGATGGCATGCCGTGATGCGGGCTCGTCTGGTCGGATCGCGCGCCTTGAACATGCGAAAGGGGCGGACATCTCTGTCCGCCCCTCTGCGCGACTTCCAGTCAGCCAAAGCCTGCGGATCAGCGCTTGGCCCAGATCTCGACAGTGGCCTTGTCGGCGCCCTTGGCGTCCTTGTCGAAGAAGCGCGAGCGATAACGCTTCTCGATCTCCTTGATGATCTTCGGGCCGCCCTTGATGTCGATCGGGCCGAAGCCGACTTCCGGCTCGACGCGCTTGCGCTCACCAGCAATCTTCTGCGTGCTGCCGTCGGCGAACACGAGATCGAGGTAATCGAGCGTGATGTCGCGATCCTTGACCACGAGGCGGATCTTGTTGAAGCCGCGTTTGTGGGCGCGCACCGGCGAGCGGTCGGTTTCGAAGCCGACGAAGCCGACGGCGTGGCCGGTGGTCAGGCGCACCCAGCCGTCGTTGAACAGCTCGGATTCCTGGTCGATCCACTTCTCCGACACTTCGCCCCAGATCTCGACACCGGCGATGGCACCGACCTGCTCCTTGCGGCGGTAGGTGATGTCGATGCCGTCGATGAACTTGTCACCCTTGAGGCCCATCGGCTCGGTGCGATAGCCCGCCTTGATGGTGCCGGCATAGGGCAGCTCCATCACGTCACCGCCGGCGAACGCGACCTTGATGGTCTGCAGGTCGATGTCGGCGCCGTTGATGCAGATGCGGATGCGGTCGAATTTGCCGAGATTGTTCGGCACCGCGAGGCGGTCGCGATCGTTGCCGAGGCCGATGTTGGCGCGCGTCAGCAGCACGTTGCCCTCGCCGACGCAGCGGCCCGTCTCCGGGTATTTCGTCGTGGCGACGACGCGCTTCTCGACTGGCGCGGCGGGCGCCG
>CALFEM010000470.1 GCA_937950105.1 uncultured Alphaproteobacteria bacterium
CCGCCGCCGCCGACGCTCTGGGCGTAGATGCCGCAGGCCGCGATGCCGCGGGTCATCTGTAACGCATCTCCGAGCGTGCCGATCGGCTTCTATATCGTTCGCGCCGCACCGCCACGGCGCGGCGAGCTCGCTGTCGTGCGACTCGGGCCCGGCATGCCTGGCACATACGGGCAAGCTGCGCTCGGACGATACCTGCACAGGTCGGCATTCCTGTTGAAACCCGTGGCAGGCATCGAAGGCGATCGGATTTGTCGGTTCGGCGCGATGGTACTGATCGGGACGCACGTCGCGGTCAGAGCTCGCGCCGTCGATACTGCGGGCCGGCCAATGCCGAAGTGGTCGGGCTGCCGCGTTCTTTCAGCCGGCGAGGTTTTCCTTCTGGCCCAAAGCAGTGCGTCGTTCGACGGCCGCTACTTGGGCGTGACGAGAGCCGAGCGGGTTGTCGGTACCGCCGTGCGCGTCGGCGTGGTCGTCGACATCACCGAGCGCCAAAAAGAACGAGCGGCGGTAACGCGTCATGCTCGGTGAGTTCGCCCGTGACCAGCTGAGCCGTTTGGAGTACATTCGCCGCCACGCATCGTGATCAGACCTCCCGAGCCGAACGTGACGCTTAATTTTGTCAACCAATGGATGGGCGACATGCCCGACAGGCCCTGAGAGCCTGTCTGGAATTTTCTTCCGTCACAGAATCGGTTGTGAGTCTGTACCTCCGTGCGCGTGCCTCTCGGAGGCGAATTGGAACGGCATCAGCGTCCCACGCTGGTTTTTTGCGTCACGTTCGGGGCCGCCAGCGCAAGGCCTCGACCAGCAGCTTGAAGGCCGGCGTCACGTGCCGCCGGCTCGGGTAGTAGAGGAAGAAACCTGCGAACGGCGGACACCAATCCGCGAGCACCCGGACAAGCTTGCCGCTCTTGATGTACGGGCTCACGCGGTCCTCCAACGTGAAGGTCACCCCTTCTCCCGCGAGAGCCGCCTCGACGGCCAGACGAGCTGTGTTGAAGGCCAGTGGCCCGTTGACGCGAACCTTGACCTCCTTGCCGCCTTTCTCGAATTCCCAGACGTAGTAGCCGCCGAGCGTCGGCAAGCGGATGTTGATGCAGTCGTGGTGGGTGAGGTCCTTTGGTGCGCGCGGCTTCGGACGGTCAGCGAAATACGACGGTGCACCGACCACGGCCATGCGCAGGTCGGGGCCGATGCGCACGGCGATCATGTCCTTGTCGACGCGCTCGCCGAGCCGGACGCCGGCGTGATAGCGCTCGCCGACAATGTCGGAGAGGCCGTTGTCGACGTCGATCTCGACCATGATGTCGGGGTAGGAGCGTCGCAGCTTCCGCACCGCCGGCCACAGGATCGTCTCCGCCGCGAGATCACCGGCCACCAGACGCAGCGAGCCGGCCGGCTTCTCGCGCACCACCCTCAGATCGGCCAGGGCCTCCTCGATGCCCTCGACGTGCGGCGTGATCGAGCCGATCAGGCGCTCGCCGGCCTCCGTCGGCGCGACGCTGCGGGTGGTGCGTGTCAGCAATTGCACGCCGAGCCGTTCCTCGAGCCCGCGCAATGTGTGGCTGAGCGCCGACGGGGACACGCCGAGCCCGGCTGCCGCGCGGGTGAAGCTGCGCTCGCGGGCCACGGCCAGGAAGGCGATGAGATCACCGGCGTCGCGGCGGGGCATTGCTGAAAATTCCTCAGGAGGTCATGGCGATTTTCCGACCTTATCACAAAGTCGTCCTGGGCCTAGATTCAACTTCAGAAACAGTCCGCACGGTGTGCGCCCTGAGGGCGGCGACCGCCGTTGCCACAGTTGAAAGGGTCCGAAACTATGAAAACGCGAACACTGGGACAGGGTCTCGAAGTCTCGGAGCTGGGGCTCGGCTGCATGGGGCTCAGCTTCGGATACGGACCAGCAGTCGAGAAGCAGCACGGCATCTCGCTCATCCGCGCGGCCGTGGACCGCGGCATCACGTTCTTCGATACCGCCGAGGCGTATGGACCGTTTGCGAACGAGGACCTCGTCGGCGAAGCGTTGGCACCGGTGCGCGACAAAGTGGTGATCGCCACCAAGTTCGGCTTCAAGGAAGGTCTGACAGCCAAAGGCCTGGACAGCCGCCCGGAGCGCATTCGCGCCGTCGCCGATGCGGCGCTCAAGCGGCTCAGGACGGACCGCATCGATCTCTTCTACCAGCACCGGGTCGATCCCGCGGTGCCGATCGAGGATGTGGCCGGGGCCGTGAAGGAGCTGATAGCCGCCGGCAAGGTCAAACACTTCGGCTTGTCGGAAGCCGGCGCCGATACGATCCGCCTTGCGCACGCCGTGCAACCGGTCACCGCGCTGCAGAGTGAGTATTCGCTGTGGTGGCGCGAGCCGAAGCGCGAGATTCTGCCGACGCTACAAGAGCTCGGCATCGGCTTCGTGCCGTTCAGCCCGCTTGGCAAGGGCTTCCTGACCGGGGCCATCAGCGACCAGACCACGTTCGACACGACGGATTTCCGCAACGTCGTGCCGCGCTTTTCGCCGGACGCCCGCAAGGCGAACCAGCAGTTGGTCGACGTCGTCCGTGAGGTCGCCGAGGCCAAGAGCGCGACGCCGGCGCAAATCGCATTGGCGTGGCTGCTGGCGCAGAAGCCCTGGATCGTGCCGATCCCCGGCACGACCAAATTGCAT
>CALFEM010000471.1 GCA_937950105.1 uncultured Alphaproteobacteria bacterium
GACCACCGAGATCTACACTCTTTCCCTACACGACGCTCTTCCGATCTGATGGGCTGACGCGCGCGGTGCCGACGGTGGCTTTCTTCGCCCTTGGCTTCACCAGCTTCTACTTCCTCAACAAGTCGCTTTCCGGCATTCCTCTCGGCACCGCCTATGCCGTCTGGACCGGCATCGGCGCGGCCGGAACCGCACTCATCGGCATTGCCTTTTACAGCGAGCCGGCGACGACCATGCGACTGGTGCTGCTGACCATCCTCATCGGCTCGATCATGGGGTTGAAGCTCGTCTCTGCCGAGTGACCCCGTACACGACAGGATACGCATCCATGACTACCTTCTCTCCCCGCGAGATCGTCTCCGAACTCGACCGCCACATCGTCGGGCAGGCGGACGCCAAGCGCGCGGTCGCCATCGCGCTCCGGAACCGCTGGCGGCGCCAGCAGCTCGAAGGCGACCTCAAGGACGAGGTGCTGCCGAAGAACATCCTGATGATCGGCCCGACCGGTGTCGGCAAGACCGAGATCGCGCGGCGCCTCGCGCGGCTCGCGGGCGCACCGTTCCTCAAGGTCGAGGCGACCAAGTTCACCGAGGTCGGCTATGTCGGACGCGACGTCGATTCCATCGTGCGCGATCTCGTCGAGGTGGCGATCGGTCTCGTGCGCGAGCAGAAGCGCGCGGCCGTCAAGGCGAAGGCCGAGAAGGCGGCGGAAGAGCGCGTGCTCGATGCCCTCGTCGGCCCGACCGCGTCGCCCGGTACGCGAGAGAGCTTCCGCAAGCGCCTGCGCGCCGGCGAACTCAACGACAAGGAGATCGAGATCCACGTCTCCGACACCGGCACCGGCCTGCCGATGTTCGAGGTCCCAGGCATGCCGGGCGCGTCGATGGGCGCCATCAACATCCAGGACATGCTCGGCAAGGCGTTCGGCGGCCGCACCAGACCGCGCCGCGTCTCGGTCGCGCAGAGCTATGACGTGCTGATCCAGGAGGAGAGCGACAAGCTGATCGACGCCGACCAGATCACCATCGAGGCGATCAGGGCGGTCGAAAACGACGGCATCGTTTTCCTCGACGAGATCGACAAGATCTGCTCGCGCACCGACAGCGCGCGCGGCGGCGCCGACGTGTCGCGCGAAGGCGTGCAGCGCGATCTGCTGCCGTTGATCGAGGGCACCACCGTCGCCACCAAGCACGGCCCGGTGAAGACCGATCACGTGCTGTTCGTCGCGTCCGGCGCCTTCCATGTGGCCAAGCCCTCCGACCTGCTGCCCGAGTTGCAGGGGCGCCTGCCGATCCGCGTCGAGCTGAAGGCGCTGACCCGCGACGACTTCCGCCGCATCCTGACCGAGCCCGAGGCCAACCTCGTGAAGCAGTCGGTGGCGCTGATGGCGACCGAGGGGGTGACGCTCGATTTCACGGCCGACGCCATCGATGCCCTCGCCGACACCGCTGTCTCGGTCAATTCGACGGTCGAGAACATCGGCGCCCGGCGCCTGCAGACCGTCATCGAGCGGGTGCTGGAAGAAATCTCGTTCGACGCCGCCGACCGCGCCGGCACGACGGTCGTCATCGACGCCGCCTACGTCGAAGCCCGCATCGGTGACCTCGCCCGCAACGCCGACCTGTCGAAGTTCATCCTGTAACGGGATGCGAGGCGGCGGGGCGCGCCCCCTTGTGGTAGGCTGACGGTCAGCGGGGCGGTCCGGGCTGGTCGGCGCGCTGCGTCGTGCCTCCCAACCGGCGACCGCTTCGATGCTTTGAACCGCATGGCTGCCAACGGCCTCGAAACCCTGCTCGACGCCCTCGAGATCCTCGGCGATCTCGACGCCGCGTCGCGTGCGGCGCTCGCCGCCGAACTCGACCCCGTCCGGCTGACGCGCGGCGACATTCTCGTGCGCCAGGGCGACGACGCCGACCGCATGTTCATCGTCGTGTCGGGCCGCTTCGCGGTGCGCCTCGACGGGCGGTCTGCTCCGATTTCAGAGATCGGCCCCGGCCAGCCGATCGGCGAGATCGCGTTTCTCTCCGGCGGCTCGCGCACCGCCACCGTGCAGGCGCTGCGCGACAGCCTCGTGCTGCAGTTGACGCGCGAGGATTTCGACCGGCTGGTCGCGAAAAGCCCGGCGCTCTGGCGCGTCATCACCGTCGCGCTGGCCCGCCGCCTGGCGGAACTCAACACCGCGCGCGCCGCACCGCCCGATCCGCGTCCGCGCACCATCGCCATCGTGCGCGCCGGCGGGGCTCCGGTTCCGCCCGAGTTTCCGGTGCTGCTCGCCGAGGCGCTGGCGAAGCGCTCGCAGTTGCGACACGAGCGCGGACGCCGCGTCCAGATCGTCGACCATGCGCGCGCGACATCGCTGCTGGCCGCCGGCGTCTCGATCGACTCGACCGAAGCGACAGCGGCCCTGAACGATCTCGAGCGGCAATCCGATTTCGTCGTCTACCTCGCCAACGACCAACTCGACAGCTGGTCGGACAAGGCGATCCGACAGGCGGACATCGTCCTTGCCGTCGGTGTACACGCGGCCGAGCCGGCACCGAGCCCGCTCGAAGCCCGCGCTGCCGGCCTGCTGCCCGCCACATCACGCCGCCTCGTATTGCTGCACCCGCGCCGGCATACCATCTCCGGCACGCGCCACTGGCTCACCGGCCGCGATGTCGCCATGCACCATCACGTCGCGCTCGACGAGCCGGGCGACATGGCCCGCCTCGCCCGCTTCGTGAAGGGCACCGCCATCGGCCTCATCGCCTGTGGCGGCGGCGCGCTCTGCACCGCGCAGGTCGGGCTCTACAAGGCGCTCTCCGAAGCCGGCATCACCTTCGACATGATGGGCGGCACCTCCGGCGGCAGCGCCATGACGGCGGCGTTCGCGCGCGGTCACGCCGCCGACGCCATCGATGCCGCCATTCACGACATGTTCGTCGCCAACCGCGCCATGCGGCGGCTGACGTGGCCGCGCTACAGCCTGATCGACCACAAGCACTTCGACGCACAGCTCGCACGCCACTACGGCGGGGTCGACATCGAGGACCTGTGGCTGCCGTTCTTCGCCGTCTCGACCAACCTGTCGCGCTACCGCCTCGCCTGCCATCGCTCGGGCAGTTTGTGGTCGGCCGTGCGCGCGTCGAGTTCGATCCCGGTGGTGCTGCCGCCGTACTACACCAGCGAGGGCGACATGCTGGTCGACGGCTGCCTGCTCGACAACGTGCCGATCAAGGCGATGCACGAAATGAAAAGCGGGCCGAACATCGTGATGAGCTTCAAGGTGCCCGATCTCGAGCGCTTCGACGTGCGCTATGACGACCTGCCCTCGCGCGCTTCACTGGTCGCTCGTTCCATCAATCCGTTCGCGCGCGCCTCGCTGCCCGATGCGCCGGGCGTCATGACCGTGCTGATGCGCTCGCTGATGGCCAACCGGCAGGACTTCAAACGCCACCTCGACGAAGACGATCTGCTGCTGGTGCCGCCGGTGCCGGACGAAATGGGCTTTCTCGACTGGCACCGCCACGGCGAAATGGTCGAACTCGCCTACATGTGGGCCAAAAGCGAGCTGGAGCGGGACAGCAGTGCTGCCCGCTCGTGGCTCGACAACGTCAAGGTGTGATGCGGCGGCGCTCTCACTTCTCCGGCAGCGTCTGCGCATAGGTCAGCACATCGACGGCATCCTGCATCGGCAGCGCGCGCAGGTTCACCATCGCGGCGCCGGGATGCGAATTGCGAATCTTGTGCAGCACCTCGGCCGGCAATTTCTTCGCTTCGGTGCCGATGTAGGCTGGCGCGTCCTTGGTGCCCCAGTTGAGCGTGCGGCCATCGTAGCCGTGACAGACGGCGCAGATCGTCTGGAACACCGCGGCGCCGCGTTCCGCATCGCCCTTCGCCTTGACTTTGGCGCGGTCGATGAAGCGGTCGGCATCGTGTTGGCCCTCGCGCACGAAGGCGGCGATGCGCTCCATCTCGTCGTCGCGGATCATGTCCGCCGTGTAACTGTGCGGCGCGGCGCGCAGCAGTTTGACGATGTCCGCGGCTTTCATGGAGCGGGCACCGCGAATACCCTTGATCCCGGTGTAGCGATCGCCGGAGCTGTAGAGCCCGTCCTTGCCCTTGTAATCCCAGCCGTGACACTCGACACAGCGCCAGGTTGTGGCGCCGGATCGCTTCCCGGTCGCGGGGTACGCGGGATGAGTGCCCTCCGGCTTCTTGCGATCGAGAGCGTCCCACCACGTATCGTAAATGCGACCGCCGGCCGAGAGCAGCCACGTCTTCGACGGCTTCGCCGGTGCGCCGTGTACGACGTTCTGCTGATCGGCCGTGTGCTCAACCTCGGCCGCTACTGCAGGCACCGAAAACGCGACCGCAAAAAGAAGCGCAGCGGTCAGAACAGGTCTTGCAGGGAGCATCCGACGTCTTTCCTTCTATTTCACCCGGCGGCCCCGCGCAGAGGTCATGCCGACCGTCTTGGGACTAGATCGGAAGAGCACAC
>CALFEM010000472.1 GCA_937950105.1 uncultured Alphaproteobacteria bacterium
GGTGGTCGCGGCCGAGGACGTTGCTGGCGAGATCGCGCGGCGTGCGAAACGCTTCGGCGGTCGCTGGTTCGCGGAACGCTTCATCGACGGGCGCGAGATCAATGTCTCGATCATCGAGGATGGTGACGGCCTGCCGAAGGTGCTGCCGCCGGCCGAGATCGAGTTCGTCGGTTACGCGCCGGAGCGTCCGCGCATCGTCGATTACGAGGCGAAGTGGCTGGAGGACAGCCACGCCTACGCCAATACGCCGCGGCGCTTCATCCATCGGCAGGCCGAAGCGGATTTGATCGGCGAACTCGAGCACGCCTGCACGGTGGCGTGGCGCACGCTCGGCCTCGCCGGATACGCCCGCGTCGATTTTCGTGTCGATGCGGCCGGCAAGTGCTACATCCTCGAAGCCAATGCCAACCCGTGCCTCGCGCGCGATGCCGGCTTCGCGGCCGCCGTCGCCGAAGCCGGGCTCGAGTACGACGACGCCATCCGGCTGATCGCGGCCGCCGCCGAGCGCCGGGCCGCCGCACAGAAGTGAGACGCCCATGTTCCTGATCCGCAAGGTCCAGGACACCACCAACCCCCTCAATCGTGCGGCCATCGCGGAAGCGCAGCGCATCATGCGCGCGCAGTTCCCCGGCATGGATCAGGCCGAAATCGAGCGGTTGCCGGACCTGCTGGTCAACCCGCTGAAGTACCGCTTCGTCGGTCGCCTGTTCGTCGCCGAGGCTGCCAACCAGAAGGTGCTCGGCGTCGGTTTGTTGCTGCACGCGCCGGACGTCGGCTTCTGCTATCTCGAAATCCTGTCGGCCAGTATCGGCGCTACCGGCGGTGGCGTCGGCGCGGCGCTCTATGAACGCATTCGCGAAGAGGCCATCGCGCTCAAGGCGAGCGGCCTCTACCTCGAATGCCTGCCCGACGATACCGCGCTGTCGCCCGATCCGGCGGTGCGCAAGAACAATGCGCGTCGGCTCGCCTTCTACGAGCGGTACGGCGCCCGGCCGATCATCAACACGCTCTACGAAACGCCGGTGACGCCCGGAACTTTCAATCCGCCGTATCTGGTGCTCGATCCGCTGCAGCGAGAGACGCTGCCGGCGCGCGCCGACGTGCAGCGGGTGATGCGGGCGATTCTCGAGCGCGCCTATGCGGGCATCTGCACGCCGGCCTACGTCGACATGGTGGTCGCCTCCGTCGTCGACGATCCGGTGCGCTTGCGCGAGCCGCGCTATCTGAAGCGTCGCAAGCCGGCGACCATCGCGCCGCCCGCGCTCTCCGCTCAGGCGCCCGTGGTCCTCGTCACGCATGATGGCCACGCCATCCATCACGTGCATGATCGCGGTTACGTCGAGGCGCCGATCCGTGTCTCGGCCATCATGAGCGAACTCGACGGCTCCGGCATGTTCGAAAAGCTCGCGCCGCGCCGCTTTCCCGATCGCTTCATCCTCGAAGTGCACGATGCCAAGCTGGTCGACTATATCCGCCGCGCCTCGCATCTCGCCGGCAACAAGAAGTCGATCTACCCGTATGTGTTTCCGCTGCGCAATCCGAATCGACCGCCGAAGGACGAGGGCGTGCTGGCCGGCTACTATTGCATCGATACCTTCACGCCGCTGAACGAGAGCGCCTATCTCGCGGCGCGCGCCGCCGTCGACTGCACGCTGACGGCGGCGTTCAAGGTGCTCGAAGGGCGCCCGCTCGCCTATGCGCTGGTGCGCCCGCCCGGGCATCATGCCGAACGACACGTGTTCGGCGGCTTCTGCTACTTCTGCAACGCGGCGATCGCGGCGCAGATGCTGACGCGCTACGGCCGCGTCGCCATTCTCGACATCGACTATCATCACGGCAACGGCCAGCAGGACATCTTCTACGAGCGCCGTGACGTGCTGACGGTCTCGATCCACGGCGATCCGAGCTTTGCCTATCCGTATTTCTCCGGCTTCAAGGACGAGACGGGTGCCGGCAAGGGCGCCGGCTACAACTTCAACATGCCGCTGCCCGAGCGCATCACGCCGGAGCAGCATCGCGCGGCCGTCGCAGAGGCGCTGAAGATCGTGCGCCGTTTCGATCCGGCCTATCTGGTGGTGGCGGCGGGTTTCGATACGGCGAAGGGTGACCCGACCGGCACATGGTCTAACGGCGCCGGAGATTTCGCCGAGCTTGGCCGCATGATCGGACAGGAAGGCTATCCGACGCTGGTCGTGCAGGAGGGCGGCTATCGCGTGCGCACGCTCGGCCAGAACGTGCGCAGCTTTTTCGAAGGGCTCGTCAGGGGCCGCAGCGCCCCGCAGTTGTTTCCAGCAGGCCGCCGCAACGGCAACAGCCGCAAGAGTGTCGTCATGAACGAGAGAAGCAAGGTCGAGCCCGGCGACATCCAGTGGCGCGACTTCATCCGCGCCGAGGACGAGGAGCGCGTGCGCCGGCTTGTTGCCGCCACCGGGTTCTTTACGCCCGACGAGATCGACATCGCCGCCGAGCTGGTGCGCGAGCGCGTCGCCAAGGGAGCCCCGTCCGGATACGAGTTCATCACCGCCGAGATCGGCGAGCAACTCGCCGGCTATGCCTGCTACGGCCCGATCGCCGGCTCCGACGTCGCGCACGATCTCTACTGGATCGCCGTGCAGCCGGAGTGGCGCGGCCGCGGCATCGGTGAACTGATCATGCGCCGAGTCGAGGAAGCGGTGCGCGGCAAGGGCGGTCGGCAGGTTTACGCCGATACCTCGTCGTCGACCAAGTATGCGGCGACACGGGCGTTCTATCTCGCCCAAGGCTTCAAGCAGGCGGCGCTGCTCGAGGATTTCTACCGCAAGGGCGACGGCAAGGTGATCTTCGCCAAACGCGTCTGAGCGAACGGGAGCCTGATCGGAGCAGATCGGCACCATCCTGCCTCGTCCCCTCCGGACGATCAGTACCTAAAGTCACCTGCGACATCGGCGCGCTGTGCGGCGCGCCGGTCTGGTCTGCAACTCAGCTGTCGTAATGGCGCTGGGCAACCTCTATAATGGCAACTGGGGTGTCGCTGACCGCGGCACCCTTTGCCATTTCAGGAAGAACGATATGGACGGGTCCGCACAGGTCTCGAATCGAAACGCGCGCGTGCTGCGGCTGCCGTCCGGCCGCCGGATCGGCGTGACCGAGTTCGGGGATCCGGCCGGTCTGCCGGTGCTTGCATTTCACGGAGCGCCAGCCTCGCGCAGCATGTTCGACGTGACCGACCAGGACGCGCAGCGACTCGGTCTGCGCATCATCGCCTTCGATCGCCCGGGCTACGGGCTCTCGCCTCTCGATTATGGCGCGACGCTCGAGCGGCGCACGCAAGCGTTCGCCGAACTGGCCGGCGCCCTCGAACTCGAGCGGTTCTCCATCATCGGCGTGTCGGGTGGAGGTCCCTACGCGGTGGCACTCGCCGCGCGCTTGCGTGACCGCATTGCGGCGCTGGCGCTGATCTCGCCGCTCGGTCCGGTTGCCGAGATCAGCGAGCCGCACCACATCTTTCAGACGCACGCGCAGGCCGGCGATGGCGCCCACGGCGAGGCGGCGAGCCACGTCCAGATCGGAAGAGCGTCGTGTAGGGAAAGAGTGTAGATCTCGGTGGT
>CALFEM010000473.1 GCA_937950105.1 uncultured Alphaproteobacteria bacterium
TCACCGCATCGGCATCGAGGTCCTGCATGCTGTCCCCTTCCGAGTCACGTGCGCCGGCCGCCAACTCACGCACGGTTCTTTCGCTCGCGCATTTCGGCGAACACCTGCCAGTCGGGCGCGCCGCTCATGCCGAGCCGCTGCTGGATGGCGGCAACGTGCGAGCGCAGGAACGGATTGGTTTCGAGTTCGCGCGCGATGGTCGTCGGCAGGGTTGGTTTGCCCGCATTGCGCAGCGCCTCGACCTCCGCCATGCGCTTCTGCAGCGCCGGGTTGTCGGGCTCGATGGTGAGCGCGAACCGCCCGTTCGACAGCGTGTACTCGTGCCCGCAGTAGATCTGCGTCTCGCCCGGCAGGGCGGCGAGCTTGCGCAACGAGGCGTGCATCTGCTCGGGCGAGCCCTCGAATACGCGACCGCAGCCGAGCGCGAACAGGGTGTCGCCGACGAACGCGGCGCTGGCGGCGTCGATCACATAGGCGATGTGACCGAGCGTATGGCCGGGTGTCTCCAGCACGCGCACGTCGATGCTGCCGAGCTTGAAGTGATCGCCCTCGCCGACCGCGAGATCGAGCAGGGGAACCTTGCCCGCCTCGGCGCGCGGTCCGACGACACGGCACCCCGTCGCGTCCTTCAATTCGGCGACCGCGTCGGTATGGTCGGCATGATGATGCGTGACGAGGATGTCGGTCAGCTTCCAGCCCTTCGCCTCGAGCTCGCGCTCGATCGGATACGCTTCACCCGCGTCGATCGACGCTGTCGCGCCGGTCGTGGAATCGTGGATCAGCACGCCGAAATTGTCGTTGAGGATCGTGAACTGATGGATCTCGATTGCCGCCATGCGTCGCCTCGACATTCCCGTTGCTCGCTCGCCTCGTCGGTAGCCCGGGCCGGATCACCTTTCAAGGCCGAGGCACGCTCCGCGGACGGATTCGGGGTTGCGCGGGGCTGCGAATTTCCATTCACTGACGCGCCATGCACGCCGACGTCACAGAGCTGCGCGACTTCTACGCCACCCCGCTCGGGCAGGTGGTGCGCCGGCTGCTGATGCCGCGCCTGCGCGCGCGGTGGACCTCGGTCAAAGGCGAAACCATCGTGGGACTGGGCTTCGCAACGCCCTATCTCGGCAGCTTTCGCCGCGACGGCGCGCGCGTCGTCGCTCTCATGCCAGCGGCGCAAGGCGCCATCGTGTGGCCGCGCGAAGGCGGCGTGCTGTCGGTGCTCGTCGAGGAAGACCGCCTGCCACTCGGCGATACCAGTGTCGACAAGCTGCTCGCCATCCATTGCCTGGAAGGCGCGGAGCGGGTCAGGCCGCTGCTGCGCGAGATGTGGCGCGTGCTGGCGCCGAACGGCAGCTTGATCCTCGTCACCCCCAACCGGCGCGGGCTGTGGGCGCGGCTCGACACGACACCGTTCGGTCAGGGCCGCCCGTACTCGAGCCGCCAGCTCTATCAGCTGCTGGAAGGTGCGATGTTCACGCCCGTGCATACGGCGCCCGCGCTGTTCATGCCGCCGCTCGACCGACGCCTGCTGGTGCGCTCGTCGGTCGCCTGGGAGCGGGTAGGCGCCCGCCTCACTCCGGGCTTCGCGGGCGTGCACATCGTCGAGGCGCGCAAGGAACTCGTCGCGACGGTCGGCAAGACGGCAAGGGTCCGTGCCATCGACGGCGTCGCCGCTGCCATTCGCGGGCGTTGACGAAATCAGCTGCCCATCATCGGCAGGAAGACGAAGTAGATCACCAGAGCGGCTACGACGGCGAGCGCCAGCGACACCGCGAGAATGCGATAAACGCCCGTGTTCTCTCCCGAACGAGCCTCCTCCGTGGTGACGATCTCGGGTGGCTCTCGCGAACGATCTCCGCTGGCCATGCTCTGCCCTCCTTGTCAGGTGTCGAGGGGGAACGTGTGCGACGCAGCGTGAGTTCCCGCAGCTAATACCCGAAATGCGAACAGCCGCCGGTGGGGGGACCGGCGGCTGTTCTGGTTGTCGTCCGCTTGGCTCTGGGGGGAGAGGGGAGAACGGAGCGACAGCGTCGTGGTGCGAATGCGGGAACTCAGCCCTTCTTCGCCGCGCACTCGGCGAGCATCTTGTCTCGCTTCTGCGCCGAATCTTTCCATACGGCCGGCGGCACCGAGCCGCACCAGGCCACGTGCTTGCCGAGGTCCGAACTCCACTCCGGGCCCGAGAACCCGCACTTCATCGCCTCGTTCTGCTGCTGCTGCTTCAACGCCGTCGTGCCGTACCACTGGCAGTTCGACTGGGCGGAAGCCGTGAGCACCATCGCCAGCAGCAGGCCGGCAGCGGCCAGCGACCTCGAGGCAACGGTGGTGGCAAAGTTGCAGGACATGGAGCGAACCTTCTCGGCACCGCACGCTTTCGATCCGGACCGCTGCGGTGCAGTTGCGATCACGGTTCCCACCCTAGTGGAATGATCCTGAACCCCTTCTGAACGTCGACGTCGGGCCGCGTTCATTCCGCCGATGAAGCGGGCGGGCGTGGCATCTCGGTCACCCCAGCCTTGCATTACCAACCAGATTTGCAGGGGAGCACAAGCCCCGGCGTCGAATCGCCTAAAGTCACGCGGTCGAACCCCTTCAGCACAGGTCTTTCAGCCCGCGCGATGCCGCCTGCCGCCCTCCCTCTCGCCAAGCCAGCCCCCGAACGTGCCAGTGACGGCGCGGTCAGCCTCACTGCGGCCCAGCGCGTGCTGGAGCGCACCTTCGGCTACAAAAGCTTCCGCTCGCATCAGGCGCGCATCGTCGAAGCCGTTCTGGCCGGCCGTGACGCGCTGGTGCTGATGCCGACCGGCGGCGGAAAATCGCTCTGCTATCAGGTTCCCTCGCTGGTGCGGCCCGGCGTCGGCATCGTCGTCTCGCCCCTGATTGCGCTGATGCACGACCAGGTCGCGGCGCTCGAAGCCGCCGGGGTCGCCGCGGCCTATCTCAACTCGTCCCTGTCTTGGCCAGAGCAGCAGGAGGTCGAGCGCCGTCTGGCCGCGGGCGCCCTCGATCTGCTCTACGTCGCGCCCGAACGCCTGGTGCAGGACCGCATGATGGAGCGGCTGGCGCGCACCGAACTCGCCTTGTTCGCCATCGACGAAGCCCACTGCGTGTCGCAGTGGGGGCACGACTTCCGCCCCGAGTACCGCCAGCTCAAGGTTCTCGCCGAGCGCTTCCCCGGCGTGCCGCGCATCGCGCTCACCGCCACCGCCGACGAGCGCACGCGCGCCGAAATCGTCTCCGAACTGTCGCTCGAAAGCGCCGAACAGTTCGTGGCGAGCTTCGACCGGCCCAACATCCGCTACACTATCGCCGAAATGGGCTCGATGGGCGCGCGCGAGCGGCTCTGGCAGTTCATCTCGCGCGAGCATCCGGGCGACGCCGGCATCGTCTACTGCCTGTCCCGTCGCGGCGTCGACGAGACCGCGAAATGGCTGACGGGGAAGGGGCGCACCGCGCTCGCCTACCACGCCGGCCTCGACGCCGATACGCGCCGCGAGGTGCAACGCCGCTTTCTCGAAGAAGACGGGCTGATCGTCTGCGCCACCATCGCCTTCGGCATGGGCATCGACAAGCCGGACGTGCGCTTCGTCG
>CALFEM010000474.1 GCA_937950105.1 uncultured Alphaproteobacteria bacterium
CCGCTTTGCTCACGGGCGTGGCGCCGACCTGACACTCATCGAGACCATGCCGCTCGGCGATATCGAAGGCGATCGAACTGACCAGTATCTTCCGCTTTCGGTCGTGCGCGCGCGGCTTTTGGACCGCTTCACGCTAGAGGACATTCCCTACCGCACAGGCGGGCCAGCGCGCTACGTCAAGGTGAAAGAGACGGGCGGACGGCTCGGCTTCATCACGCCGATGACGCACAACTTCTGCGAAAGCTGCAACCGCGTGCGCCTCACCTGCACCGGCACGCTCTACATGTGCCTGGGGCAGGAGGACGCCGCCGACCTGCGCGCCCCGCTCCGCGCCAGCAGCGACGACGCGCTGCTGTCGAGCGCCATCGACGCTGCCATACTGCGCAAGCCGAAGGGCCACGACTTCGTCATCGACCGCGTGCACCAGCGCCCCGCCGTCGGCCGCCACATGAGCGTCACCGGCGGCTGAACGCCGCGCCGCTGCCCGTCTGGCAGTCGCGGCGTCTCAGATCTTCGGGCGGTATTGGCCGGTCGCCGGATCGCGCACCAGCGTGCCGAGATCGCGCGCCGTCTCGGAGCGCGCCGCTTCGGCGCGATGTTGCATGTCCTCGGCCGCGCGCTGCGCCTCGTCGGCCAGCCGCGACAGTTGCCGCGACACCCAGCGCGCACCAGCGTAGACGCCCGCACCGGCGACCAGCAGCAACAGAGCTTGCGGCATGGCTATCGCTCCTCGAACCCGCGCACGACAACGGTGCGCATCAATCGATCGCAGTATAGCGCCTTCGTGGCCGAAGCGGGAAGCCGTGCGCGACTGTTCATAGCCCGTAGCGCGACCAGATCGCGCGCTCCTCGACCGCCGAAACGAGATCGTCTGCGATCGCCCGACCGAACGCCGGTATCGCCTCGGGCTCGCCCAAGGCGCCGACACCCGCGCCACCCGCAATCCCCGGCAGCCGCCGCAACCGCGCCAGCAGCCCGCCCGGCTGCATCGGCACAGCCACGAGGCGCACCTTGTCGCCATAGAGCGCCCGCATCTTGGCGCGCATGTCGGCGATGCCGTCGATCAGACCGTAGTCGAGCGACTTCGCCGCCGACCAGAACGCGCCCGAAAACAGCTCAGCGTCCGGTCCCTTCAGCTTGCCGGCACGGCGATCCTTCACCACACCGATGAACACGTCGTGGATGTCGCGTTGGATCGCCTTGATCAGCGCCACGTCCTCCGCCTTCTCCGGCTGGAACATGTCGAGCGCGCCCTTGTTGGCGCCGCTCGTATAGACGCGCCGCTCGATCGACAGCCGCTCGATCGCCCTGTCGAGGCCGAAGCTCGCCGAGATGACGCCGATGGAGCCGATGATCGACGACGGATCGGCGTAGATCTCGTCACCGCAGACCGCGAGGTAGTAGCCGCCCGATGCGGCGACGTCCTCGCAGAACACGTAGACCTTCTTCTTGCTTTCGGCGGCATGCTGGCGCACGCGCTGGAAGATCAGGCTCGACTGCACGGGCGAGCCGCCGGGCGAGTTGATGACGATGCACACCGCCGGCACCTTCGACATGGCGAACGCCTTGGCCAGCGGCCCGGCGACGCCCGCCAGCGAAAGTCCCGGACGCAAGGGCGTCGCCATGCCGATCGGACCGGAGAACCACACCACGGGAATGATCGGACCACGATCGAAAGGCCACATGCATCGTCTCACTGTTCAGGAGCTGGAGGGAAGCGGGCGGGCGGCGACATTAATCATGGCGACGGCGCGCCGTCGAGCGCGGCGCCCAGCCGGAGCACGGCGTCGGCGGCGGGCGTGAAGGCGTGCCCCTCGCCGTGCAACACGAAGGGCGCCGACAGCTGTAACGGCGCGCGGCTGCCTTTGATCCCGCTGACGATGACACGAATGGCCGCCGTTTCGGCACGCGGCTGGATCGGCCGCACCGTGAGCCCGCCGAAGCGGCCGCGGCATGCGGCCAGCAGCTCGGCCAGGCTTTCGGCCTTGTGGATCACGACCACGCGGCCGCCGGGGCGCGTCAGATGGGCGAGCGCCCGCAGCCAGTCGTCGAGGCCGTCGCGCGGCATGGCATGCGCCGCCGCCTTGACCGCATCGGCCGAGGCCGTGCCAGCGGCGGCATCGTGGAACGGCGGATTGGCGATGACGACGTCGAAGCTCTCGCGCGCCACCTCGGCTGCGGTCAACGCCTTCGCGTCGAGCAGATCGGCCTCGACCACCCGCACACGTTCGCAAAGGCCGTTGTCGGCCACGTTGGCACGCGCCAGCCGGGTGAGCGGCGCCTGCAGCTCCAGCAGCGTGACGTGCACCGCCGGGCATCGCCGCGCCAGGCAGAGCCCGGCTGTGCCGACCCCGGCGCCCGCGTCGAGCACACGCAACGCCTTACCGGCATGACAGTCGACCACCGCCGCCAGCAGCACCGCGTCGACCCCCGCGCGATAGCCGCGCGCCGGCTGCCGCAGCATCAACCGGTCACCGAGGAACGCGTCACGGGTCTCCTCCGCCGCGCCGGCCGGCCGTTGCGCTCCGGCTTCGGCGCGGGCGACGCCCGGCACCACCGCCGGCGTCGACGCCATGTCCGGCGCGATCTCGTCAGACATCTGAAGTCCCATCGAGGCCGGATGCCGCACCGCGCTCGGCGTCCACGATCAGGCGGCGTGCCTCCGCCGCGTCCGCCGAAGCCACGAGCACGCGGCGCGGCAGAACCCCGATCGAGCCTTCCAGCACACTCATATTGGCATCGAGCACGACCGCTCCGATGCCGGCATCGGCGAGCAGCGCCTCGACGTAGGAGAGCAGAACGGCGTCGTTGGTTCGCAGGACCTCTTCCATCCTCGCCTTCCTCGGGTTTCGCCCGGTCGGACACCCGGGGCGCGGCCAAGTTTCATGGTGCACGCCCGGCCGCTTCTGACTAAGGTGCCCGAAATTTCGGCTCACCGGCCAACCACACAACCTTCAGAATTTGGGGAAATGCCCTTGGGAGTTGTAGTCCCCCTCGAAGAGTCCCGCGATCCGGCCGAGAGCCTGGCGCCGCTGCTGGCGCTGGTTCACGACGACATGCAGGGTATCAACCGCATCATTCTCGACAAGGCGATTTCCGACGTCGACATGATCCCGGAACTCGCCCACCACCTGATCGACTCGGGTGGCAAGCGGCTGCGGCCCATGCTCACCATCGCCGCCGCCAAGCTGATCGGCTTCAAGGGCGACGGCCACATCCGCGTCGCCGCCGCGGTCGAGTTCATGCACACGGCGACCCTGCTGCACGACGACGTCGTCGACGAAAGCAGCACCCGCCGGGGTCGGCGCACCGCGCGCATGATCTGGGGCAACCAGGCGAGCGTGCTGGTCGGCGATTTCCTCCTCGGACAGGCGTTCCGCATGCTCGTCGACGTCGGCTCGCTGTCGGTGCTGCGCATCCTCTCCAACGCCGCGGCCGTGATCGCCGAGGGCGAGGTGATGCAGCTCGCCGCCGCCAAGAACACCTCGACCACCGAGGACGCCTACCTCGCCATCATCGACGCCAAGACGGCGGCGCTGTTCTCGGGCGCGGCGGAATCCGGCGCGGCCATCGCCAACCGCCCGCCGGTCGAGCTCGAGGCGCTGCGCTCCTACGGCAAGAACCTCGGCATCGCCTTCCAGCTCATCGACGACGCGCTCGACTACTCGGGCGACGCCGCCCGCCTCGGCAAGAGCATCGGCGACGACTTCCGCGAGGGCAAGGTGACGTTGCCGGTGATCCTTTCGTTCCGGCGCGGCACCGACGAGGAGCGCGCCTTCTGGAACCGCACCATCGCCGATGGCGACATCCGCGACGGCGACCTCGAGCAGGCGATCGCGCTGATGAAGAAGCACAAGGCGATCGACACGACGCTGGAGCGCGCCCGCACCTATGGCGCCATCGCCCGCGACGCGCTCGGCGTGTTCAAGGCCGGGCCGGAGCGCGACGCCATGCGCGAGGTCATCACCTTCTGCGTCAACCGCACGCACTGATTTTGTTGGGCGCTGCCGATTCACGTTGCGCGCGATAGGCGCGCAACGATCGGAGCGCCGCGCCCCGATCGCCGCGCGCCTTCGCGCGGCGTGAATCGGCGGCGCAACGTAATAAGCTGGCGCTGCCGATTCACGTTGCGCGCGATAGGGCGCGCAACGATCGGAGCGCGTTCTTTTTGACGCTGCCGATTCACGTTGCGCGCGATAGGGCGCGCAACGATCGGAGCGCCGCGCCCCGATCGCCCGAGCGTAGTGAGGGCGTCAATCGGCGGCGCAAACTAAAATCTGGCGCCCCGATCGTTCGAGGTGCCCTGCACGCGCACCGAGAACGTGAATCGGTGGCGCCAACGAAATCGGCGGCGCAACCAAACTGCGCCATATCGGCCGATAGACTTGCTTCGCGCTTGCGAACCGGGCGGATGTGGGGAAAAAAGTTTGCGGGCGGACCTCGCGCGGACGCCCGATCTCTCCACCTGCCAGCTTGCCTATGAAGGACTTCCCCGCATGGCTTCGAACACCGAGCCCCTGCCGCCCCGCGAGGCGATGGAATTCGACGTTGTCATCGTCGGCGCCGGTCCCGCCGGCCTCGCCGCGGCGATCCGCATCAAGCAGCAGGCGGAAGCCAAGGGCCAGGACATCAGCGTCGTCGTCGTCGAGAAGGGCTCCGAGGTCGGCGCGCACATCCTGTCGGGCGCGGTGATCGATCCCGTCGGCCTCACGCGCCTCATCCCCGACTGGAAGGACAAGGGCGCCCCGGTCGAGACGCCGGTCCGCGAGGATCGCTTCTACTACCTCGGGCCGGCCGGCGAACTGCGGTTGCCAAACTTCGTCATGCCGCCGCTGATGAACAACCACGGCAACTACATCGTCAGCCTCGGCGCGCTCTGCCAGTGGCTCGGCGAACAGGCGACGAACCTCGGCGTCGAGATCTATCCGGGCTTCGCCGCGAGCGAACTGCTGACCGACGACACGGGCGCGGTTCTCGGCATCGCCACCGGCGACATGGGCGTGCACCGCGACGGCACGCCGGGCCCGAACTTCACGCGCGGCATGGAGCTCAGGGGCAAGTACACGCTGCTCGCCGAGGGCGCGCGCGGCTCGCTGTCCAAGAAGCTCATCCGCGAGCGCAAGCTCGACGCCGGCCGCATACAGAAGTACGGCATCGGCCTCAAGGAGCTGTGGGAGATCCCGGCCGACAAGCACCAGCCTGGCCTCGTCCAGCACACCTTCGGCTGGCCGCTCGACAGCCGTACCGGCGGCGGCTCGTTCCTCTACCACTACGGCAAGAACCTCGTCGCGGTCGGCTTCGTCGTCCACCTCAACTACGAGAACCCGTATCTCTCGCCCTACGAGGAGTTCCAGCGCTTCAAGACGCATCCGCTGATCGCGCCGCACCTCGAGGGCGGCAAGCGCATCGGATACGGCGCGCGCGCGCTGACCGAGGGCGGCTGGCAGGCGGTCCCCGATCTGGTCGTGCCGGGCGCGGCGCTGCTCGGCTGCGCCGCGGGCTTCATGAACGTGCCGCGCATCAAGGGCAGCCACAACGCCATATTGTCCGGTATCGCCGCCGGTGAGGCCGTGGTGGCGGCCATCGGCGCGGGCCGCGCCCACGACACGCTCGACGCCTACGAGCAGGACGTGCGAACCGGCGACATCGCCCGCGACCTGAAGAAGGTGCGCAACGCCAAGCCGCTGTGGTCGAAGCTCGGCACCTTCGCCGGTATCGCGCTCGGCGGCGCCGACATGTGGATGAACACGCTCATCCCGGGCATCGGCTTCGGCTACACGCTCGGCCACGGCAAACCGGACCATGCGGCGCTGAAACCTGCGTCCCGCTACAAGCCGATCGCCTATCCCAGGCCCGACGGCAAGCTGACCTTCGACCGCCTCACCAACGTGTCGTTCTCGGCGACCAACCACGAGGAGGACCAGCCGGTGCACCTCGTGCTGACCGACCCGAACGTGCCGATCCTCGAAAACCTGCCGACCTACGCCGAACCCGCGCAGCGCTATTGCCCGGCCGGCGTGTACGAGGTGGTGCAGGGCAAGGACGGCCTGCCTAAGTTCCAGATCAACGCGCAGAACTGCGTCCACTGCAAAACCTGCGACATCAAGGACCCGGCGCAGAACATCACGTGGGTTTGCCCCGAAGGCGGCGGCGGACCGAACTACGCGGGTATGTGAACAGACGGTTGCCCTTACGAAACGCCGGAGCCGCCTTCACACGAAAAACTCAGACGGCGGCGGCCCCAACTACGCCGGAATGTGACACATGACGTTCGCAGCACGTCCAACGCCGAGCCGCCTTCAAACCAAAAGAGAAGGCGGCGGCGGCCCGAACTACGCGGGCATGTGAACACGACGCCCCTCGCGAAGCGAAGGCACCTCTCCCTCGCCCCGTCCTTACGGGGAGGTGGGCTCGGGTGAGGGGCGGCAACACGACGGCGCTCCGACCTTGGTTGCAGCTCCACATTTTGCCGCTAGATCGGAAGAGCACACGTCTGAACTCCAGTCACTTAGGCATCTC
>CALFEM010000475.1 GCA_937950105.1 uncultured Alphaproteobacteria bacterium
TACGCGGTCGCGATAGGCGCGCCAGCGATCGCCGAAGCGGGCTTCGAGATGGCGTTCCTCCGGCAGGATGGCGAGCCAGGTCACGAGAATCAGGAACACCGGCACGAGGATCGCGAACCAGACGTTCTTGGTCAGTTCGGCGAGGCCGAGCAACACCAGCGCGTCGCCGATGTAGATGGGATTGCGGCGGAAGCGGAACGGACCGTCGGTAACGAGATCGCTGACGCCCTTGTTCGGCAGAACGGTGGTCTGATGACGCCACAGCGTCATCGCCGCCCAGATGATCAGCGCAACGCCGACGATGCCGAGGCCGAGGCCGATCAGCCGCGCCGCATGATCGTCGACGCCCGGCCAGGCGAGCGGGTACGTCCGCTTCAGAACGAGACCGGCGAGAACCGCCGCGGCCAGCAGCAGCGGCGGCCACGGCACCGAGCTGGGCCGTGCGGAATGATCCGCTGCACCGTCTCCGTCCGTCTGCTGCATCGTGTTGCCCGTCCCGTTTCGATTCCGTGATGCTTATCATAGCACACGCGGCAGGATGCCTTGCCGCCGCCAGCGTGTATGGTGGGCGGCGTGGACCAGGCCATGGCCCGCCGATGAGCAACGAGACGACCGAGGCAGCAACGGGAGGCGATCCAATGGAGACCTCCGGTGAACGGGTCGCGGCCGGGCATGCGATCTATACGCCAGCCTCGCTGCGGTTCTACGACTTCGTCGTGCACGGGCTGTCGAACCGCTTCCTGTGGCGCTGCCCGACGCACGAACTGCAGCAGCTCTACGACCGCAACCTGTCGGCGCGCCATGTCGACATCGGCGTCGGTACCGGCATGTTCCTGGCGCGGGCGCAGTGGCCAGTCGCCAACCCCGAGATCGCGCTGGTCGACCTCAATCCGCATTGTCTCGAACGCGCCGCCCGCCGCATTGCGCCGCTGGTGCCGCAGCGGGTCGTCGCCAATGTGCTGGAGCAGTTTCCGGCGTCGCTCGGCAGTAGCTTCACATCGGCCGGCCTCATGTACCTGCTGCATTGCGTGCCGGGCACGATCCCCGAAAAGGCTGCCGTGTTCGATCACCTGAGGCCGCATCTGGCGCCGGGCGCGCGGGTGTTCGGGGCGACCATCGTGCAAGGCGAAGCACCGCGCAATCGGGCCGCGCGCAAGCTGATGGACATCTACAACGCGCAAGGCGTGTTCTCGAATACGCAGGATCGCGCCGAGGATCTGGCGGCTGCTCTGGCGTCGCGGTTCGAGCGGGCCAATGTGCGGCTGATCGGCTGCGTTGCGCTGTTCGAGGCGCAGCTCGCCGGGTGACGACCAATCCTGCGGGCCTAGCCTGAGCGACGCGGCGCGCGCGTCCTTCGTGCCGCGGTCAGCCGTTCTTTTCCGGCTTGACCAGCCGCGGCGTCGGCGCTCCCGCCGGTTTCGCCAGTTCGTCGGCGAGATCGTAGTGCGGGCAATTGCGCTGTTTCAGCAGGTCGTTCATCGCGGCGAGGCGGGCGACGTCCTGCTGACGCTGGCCGGCACTGTCGGAGCCGTGCGACGAGCCGCCGAACACCGGCACCACCGCCGATTGCAGCCCTTGCGCGAACCCGGACGAGCCGCGGCTCGGACCGCCGCCGCGCAGTTCGAGGATGCGCACTTGCATGCGGCCCGTCATGCGCTTGCAGCTGAGCGCCTGTTCCTCGGCGGTGAGGATGCCGGCGCTGGCCGCAGCGCCCGGCGGCGAGAGGCTCGAGCCTTTCGGCTTGGCGGACGCCGGCGGCGGCTCGCTGGTGGCGGGCTTCGCTTTCGGTTTGGCGTTGCCGTCGGTCGCGGCTGCGCCGTTGGCGGCCGGGGACTTCACGGTCGGGCCCCAGCCGGTGGCGGGGCCGGGCGCCGCAGCTCGCGCGGCTCCCGCAGTGGTAGTGGCGGTGGCCGCCTCGGGCTTCTTCTTCGGCTTCTTCGGTTTGGTGATCGTCGCCGCAGCGCCAGTGCTGGCGGTCGCGGGCTTCTCAACGGTGGCCGCCGATGTGGCGGCCTTGGCGGCGGAAGAGGTTGCGGGCGGCAAGCCCCGGTCTTTGGCGGGTTTGCCGGACACGGACCCTGCCGCGGCCCCTGCCGCGGGGAGCTTCGCCGGTACGCCGGCCGTGGCCCCGGCGGCGGGCTTCGCGACCGACGTTGCCGCGGGGACTGGCGGCTTGCCGGTGGTCGCGGTGGGCACGGGGTCGCGTGGTGCGCCGGCGGTGGCCGGCTTGACGGGGGCGACCATTGCGGGAGCAGGCTTGGCCGGTACGGCGGCAGCCGGCTTGGCGGCTGGAACTGTGCCTTGCGGGGCTGGCGAGGTTTTGGCGGCGCCCGCGGATGTCGTGGGGGCGGCTGGCTTGGCCGCCGCAGGAGCAGTCGGCGCAGGGGCAGCGGTCGGGGCGGCGGTCTTGTTGGACGCCGGCGCGGCCGGGCTGGTTGTGGCGGCGGGCTTGGGCGGTGGCGTTGCGGTCGTCGCGGCAGGGGCGGCCGGTTTTGCACCGGCTCCCGTTATCGCTGGCGGCTGCGATGGCGGGGCGGTTCCGGCGGTGGCTGCCTGCGGCGCGCGCGGAACAGCTGTTCCGGCCGGCGGGGACACCACGATCTTGCCCGGCGTGGCCGGGGGGCCGGCGCCTTCGGGTGCGGCGGACTTGGCGGCGGTTGCCGGTGCGCTGGCAGGCGCGCTCGGCGCAAGCTTCACCGGTGCGGAGGCGGCCGGCGCGGCGGCGGCAGGTGGGCTCGTGGCGGCCTTTACCGGTGCAGCGACGGCCGGAGCGCTACCCTTGGCCGCAGGAGCGGCGGCTTTCGCTGCCGACGGATCGGCGGGCTTGGCCGTCGTGCTGTCGGCTGCGGTTGTGGCCGGTTTCATCGGCGGGCCGCTTTGCGCTGACGCCGCACCGCTGCCGGCGCCCAAGGCAAGCGCGAGAACGAGCGCCCGCACCCACACCCGTTTCGGCAAGGTGGACAGGCAGGCTGATGCCGATCGGCTTTTGATCATCTCGTGGTCCATATCGTGGCCCGGCAGAAAGCGGATACGCGAGCACATTATCCCGTCGCCGCGAGTCTCGCCATGTCGCCACCCGGCGGAGATCCGCGCTTCACCGAGGATATTGCGGTCCGGCTCGGGCAAAACTGAGATGGCGGGCGGCGAAGCCCCTGCAGGGCGCGCGTGCGGGCATCTGCTCGCTTGACGCTGCGGGTGACGAGGATCATAACCCGCGCCATGAAACGGTGCGCGCAGCAAGACGCCGTCAACCTTCGTTGCGGCATTATTATTCCGGGCTAGTCCTCGTCGGCTGGCGCGCGCCTCTCTCCATGTCTTCACCGGATAGGAAGCAGCACCGCCAGCCCAGGGTGCGATCACGTGCGATCTTGCCGTGAGCGTTGCCAGGGAACGGGCCCGCGCAGCGTTGACCGTGACGCGCGGCGCCGGGTGCAACCGTCGTCAGCGCCGGATAGCGTGCGCGAATAGGGGAAGGCGAAGACTGAGATGGCACTGCAGCTCTACAACACGTTGACGCGCAAGAAGGAGCCGTTCGCGCCGCTCGATCCGGCGAACGTGCGCATGTACGTGTGCGGGCCGACCGTCTACGACTACGCCCACATCGGCAATGCGCGCCCCGTCATCGTGTTCGACGTGCTGTACCGGCTGCTGCGCCATGTCTACGGCGCGGATCACGTCACCTACGCTCGCAACATCACGGACGTCGACGACAAGATCAACGCGCGTGCCGCCCGCGACTTTCCCGAACTGCCACTGAACGAGGCGATCCGCTGCGTCACCGAGGCGACGACCGCGCAGTTCCACAAGGACATCGCCGCGCTCGGCGTGCTGCCACCGGACGTCGAGCCGCGCGCCACCGGCCACATCGACGAGATGAAGGCGATGATCGAGGTGCTGGTCTCGAAGGGCCACGCCTACGTCGAGCAGGACCACGTGCTCTTTTCGGTGCCGAGCATGGCGGCGTACGGGAAGCTCTCCGGCCGCAGCCTCGAGGAGATGGAGGCGGGCGCGCGCGTCGAGGTGGCGCCCTACAAGCGCGACGCCATGGACTTCGTGCTGTGGAAGCCGTCGAAGGCGGGCGAACCCGGCTGGCCGAGCCCGTGCGGCATTGCCGTGTCGGGACGTCCCGGCTGGCACATCGAATGCTCGGCGATGAGCGAGAAGCATCTGGGGCCGGTGTTCGACATCCACGGCGGCGGCATCGATCTCGTGTTTCCGCATCACGAGAACGAGGTGGCGCAATCGTGCTGCGCGCACGGCACGCCGCGCATGGCGCAGGTATGGATGCACAACGGCTTCCTGCAGGTCGAAGGCGAGAAGATGTCGAAGTCGCTCGGCAACTTCATCACGATTCATGAGTTGCTGGAAACCGACAGGTTCGGCGGGCGCAAGTGGCATGGCCGCGTGGTGCGGCTGGCCATGCTGGGCACGCACTATCGCCAGCCGATCGATTGGACGGTCGAGCGGCTGACGCAGGCGCGCTCCACGCTGCTCGACATCGCCGGCATGCTGCACGGCGTTGCGGCGGAAGGTGAGCCGAACGTCGAGGTCGTCGAGGCGCTGTGCGACGATCTCAACACGCCGAGCGCGCTGTCGATCGTCTACGGGCTCATCAAGTCGGCGAAACGCAATCCCGAAAACGCCGGCGCGCTCAAGGCGACGCTGCAGTTCATGGGCGTCTACGGCGACGAGAGCGCCGCCGATCTCGACGTCGGCAACGTGGCGCGTGAGGTCGATGCAGGCGAGATCGACCGCGCGATCGCGGCGCGTTTGGCGGCGCGCAAGGCCAAGGACTTCAAGGAGAGCGACCGAATCCGCGACGAACTCGCGGCGATGGGCATCCAGCTCAAGGATTCCAAGAACCCCGCGACCGGCGAGATCGAGACGACGTGGGAGGTGAAGCGATGACGCTTGCCGCCCCCTCGACCGTCACCCCGGCCTTGGGCCGGGGCTCAGTCACGCATCTTTGGAATTCGACGATGGCCGGGCGGCGGGCCGTTCGCGTGAACGCGACTTGCGTGGGTCCCGGCCTTCGCCGGGATGACGTTGGTGCGAGGGGCGACGCTTGTTTTCGGTCGGGGCGTGGAGGCGCGCCATGAGTGACTTCCCGATGCGGCCGTTCTTGCTGGCCGATACGCCGCGCCTGCAGGACCTCTATGCGCAGTCGATCGAGGAACTGACCGCCGACGACTACGACGAGGACCAGCGCATCGCCTGGATCGAGCGCGCCGCCGACGCAGAGGCGTTCGCCGCGCGGCTGTCGAAGGCACTCACCATTCTCGTCGAGGTCGAGGGTGATATCCTCGGCTTCGCCAGCCTCAAGGAAACCGCCGACAAGGCGCGGCGCGACATCGATATGCTTTACGTGCATCCGTTCGCCGCCGGGCAGGGCGTCGGCTCGGCGCTGGTCGATGCCATGGAAAAGCTGGCGCGGGCGCGCGGCGCGGAAAGCCTCGGTGTCGAGGCGAGCGACACGGCCCACGAGTTCTTCGAGCGGCGCGGCTTTCAGGGCGTGCGCCGCAACACCATTCCGGCCGGCGACGTCTGGCTGACCAACACGACCATGATCAAGCCGCTGGTGGCGAAGCCGGCCGGCAGCCCGAGCGAGACCAGGCCATGAGCAAGGAACGTCTCTACCTCTACGACACGACGCTACGCGCCCGATCGCGCGCAGCCGCCGCTCCGGCGAGCACGATCAACTCAGGGGTGGAGCCGTCGCGCATGCAGCAGGAACCGACGCCATGAGCAAGGAACGCCTCTACCTCTACGACACGACGCTACGTGACGGCGCGCAGACGACCGGTGTCGATTTCTCGGTCGAGGACAAGCGGCGCATCGCGCGCGTGCTCGACGAACTCGGCGTGGATTATGTCGAGGGCGGCTATCCGGGCGCCAACGAAACCGATACGGCGTTCTTCTCGACATCGCCCAACTTCGCGCGGGCGAAGTTCACCGCGTTCGGCATGACGCGGCGCATGGGCCGCTCGGCCGACAACGATCCGGGCTTTCAGGCGCTGCTGCAGTCGCGCGCCGATGCCATCTGTCTCGTCGCCAAGTCGTGGGACTATCACGTGCGCGTCGCGCTCGGCATCACGAACGAGGAGAACCTCGCGGGCGTGCGCCAGTCGATCGCCGCGGTGGTGGCTTCGGGCCGCGAGGCGATGCTCGACTGCGAGCACTTCTTCGACGGCTACAAGGGTAACCGCAGCTACGCCCTCGAGGTGGCTCGGTCGGCCTTCGAGGCGGGAGCGCGCTGGGTGGTGCTGTGCGACACCAACGGCGGCACGCTGCCGCACGAGGTGGCCGAGATCGTCGCCGACGTGGCCAAGGTCATCCCCGGCGCCAACCTCGGCATCCATACCCACAACGATACCGAGAACGCGGTCGCCAATACGCTGATGGCGGTGCGCGCCGGCTGCCGCCAGATCCAGGGCACCTTGAACGGCCTCGGCGAGCGCTGTGGTAACGCCAAGATCGGAAGAGCGTCGTGTAGGGAAAGAGTGTAGATCTCGGTGGTCG
>CALFEM010000476.1 GCA_937950105.1 uncultured Alphaproteobacteria bacterium
GGCGAGGCCGCGGATGGCGATCTTGTCCGCTTCGAACTCGCCAAGAAGGGCCGCTTCGTCACGCCGCAGGCGCGCGTGGTCGAGGTGATCGGCAATCCGGAGGACCAGCGCCAGATCTCGCTCATCGCCGTGCACGCGCACGGCCTGCCGGACGATTTTCCCGAGAGCGTGCTGCTCGAATCGCAATCGCTGCCGGCACCCAGGCTGCAAGGCCGCGAGGACATCCGCCACCTGCCGCTGCTCACCATCGATCCGAGCGACGCACGCGATCACGACGACGCCGTCTACGCCGAACCCGATACCCAGCCGGGGAATGAGGGCGGCTTCGTCGTCTACGTGGCGATCGCCGACGTATCGCATTACGTGCGGCCGGGGAGCCGTCTCGACCGCGAGGCGCGGCTCAGGGGTAACTCGGTCTACTTCCCCGACCGTGTCGTGCCGATGCTGCCGGAGAAGATCTCGAACGATCTCTGCTCACTGCGTGAGTTGGAAGACCGGCCCTGCCTGGTCGCGCGCATGGTGTTCGACAAGCGCGGCGAGAAGCAGTCGCAGCGCTTCTTCCGCGGCATGATGCGCTCGGCGGCGAAGCTCTCGTATCAGGAGGCGCAGGCGGCCTTCGACGGCGCGCCCGGCGACAAGGCTGCGCCGCTGATGGAACCGGCGCTGAAGCCGCTCTGGGCAGCGTATCAGGCGCTCGCCGCGGCGCGCGACCGGCGCGGACCACTCGATCTCGATCTCCCCGAAAAGAAGATCAAACTCGGCAAGGACGGCCGCGTCGAAAAGGTGGTGATCCCCGAGCGGCTCGCCGCGCATCGCCTGATCGAGGAAATGATGATCCAGGCCAACGTGGCGGCGGCCGAAGCCCTCGAAGCGCGCAAGACGCCGGTCGTCTACCGCGTGCATGCGGCGCCATCGAAGGAAAAGCTCAAGTCGCTGCGCGAGTTCCTCGAAACGCTCGACCTGAAGCTGCCGGGTGACACGTCGCTGAAGCCGTCCGACTTCAACAAGGTTCTGGCACGGGCCAGGGACCTGCCCGTCCCCGAACTGGTCAACGAGGTCGTGCTGCGTAGTCAGGCGCAGGCGGAATACGCGATCGAGAACTACGGCCACTTCGGCTTGCATCTGAGACGCTACGCGCACTTTACCTCACCGATCCGCCGCTATGCCGACCTCCTCGTGCATCGAGCGCTGGTGAAGGCTCTCGGTTTCGGCGATGGAGGGCTCGCCGACGACGAGGTGCCGCGTCTCGCCGAGACGGCGAAGCTGATCTCGGAAGCCGAGCGGCGCGCCATGGCGGCCGAGCGCGAGACCATCGAGCGACTGATCGCGGCACATCTCGCCGATCGCGTCGGCGCGACCTTTGCCGGCCGCATCTCGGGCGTCACGCGCTCGGGCCTGTTCGTGAAGCTCGACGATACCGGGGCCGACGGGTTCGTGCCGGTGTCGAGCCTCGGCGCCGAGTTCTTCCATCACGTCGAGGAAGCGCACGCCCTGGTCGGCTCGCGTTCGGGCGCCGGCTACCGGCTCGGCATGAAGGTCGAGGTGCGCCTCGTCGAGGCCATTCCCGCCGCCGGTGCGCTGCGTTTCGAAATGTTGTCCGACGCCGAGAAGGGCACGCTCTCCCCGGTCAAGGGCGGCAAGCGCATGAACCAGCGCCGCATCAAGCCGAGCCGCTTCCGCCGCTAAGCATGCTCTGACCGGCGACCGGGCGCGCGACGGCGTGCGTCCCGCGTCCTTTTCGACTCTTGACCTTTGTCAGCCGAAGCGCGACCTGTTGGCCCATGATCGAACAGCAGACATCCGGGCACCAGCCCACCGCCCCCGCCCGCGACGCCGTCACGGCGATCCGCCGCGGCTTCGCGCAGCATTGCCCGGCCTGCGGCAAGGGTGATCTCTATCGCGCGTTCCTCAAGGTGAACGACACCTGCCCGAGCTGCGGAGAGGCGCTGCATCACCAGCGCGCCGACGACGCGCCGCCCTATTTCACCATGCTCATCACCGGCCACGTCATCGTCGGTGCTCTGATGACGGTGGAAACCAGCTACGCGCCGCCGATCTGGGTGCATGCTCTGCTCTGGGGGCCGGCGGTGGTTCTCATGAGCCTCTGGCTGCTGCCGCGCATCAAGGGCGCGCTGATCGGCTTCCAGTGGGCCAACCTCATGCACGGCTTCGGCGGCAAGGCCGACGAGATCGAGATGGCGCCGGAGGCGCGTCTCGCCCAGCAGCAGGCCTCCCGGGGCTGAGCCATGGCCGGCATGGCCGAGAAGTCCGCACCCGTCAGTGGCGAGGCCAAGGTTTCGGGCGTCCGCCTTCGCCCGCGCGATGCCGCGACCCTCGTGCTGGTCGACCGCAACGGGGCGGAGCCGCGTGTGCTGATGGGCCGCCGCCGAGCCAGCCAGATTTTCCTGCCGAACAAGTTCGTGTTTCCGGGCGGCCGGGTCGACCGCGCCGATCGCACCGCCGCAAGCCATGACGAGCTGCCGGCAGGCGTCGTGCGCCGGCTCCTGCATGACATGAAGGGCCGGCCGAGCGAGGCTCGCGCCCGCGCCCTGGCGCTCGCCGCCATTCGCGAGACTTTCGAGGAGGTCGGGCTGGTGATCGGCTGCCGCCCCGCCGCCAGCTCCGCCGGCTCGCCGCCGCGTCATCCGACGTGGCGCCGGTTCGCCGAGACCGGGTTCGTGCCGGCGCTGTCGCAGCTGACGCTGCTGGCTCGCGCCATCACGCCGCCGTCGCGGCCGCGCCGCTACGACACCCGATTCTTCATGGCCGATGCCGGCTGCGTCACGTCCGACCTGCGCTTCGGGGACGACGAACTCGGCGACATCGGCTGGTTCACACTCGACGAGATGCGGGCGCTCGATCTTCCGAACATCACCCGCGCCATTGTCGAAGATCTGGCCCGGCACCTCGCCGCGCCGGACAAGGATCAACCCCTGCCCTACTACAGTTTCCGCAACGGGTCGTTCCGCCGCGACCTGATCGACTGACGCATCCTTGACAGCGCGCGCTTGCCGAGTATGTTGCGCCTTCCGAATTCAACCCGTACCCCGGCAGCGAGCCATCGAAGCGGCGCTTGAAGCGCTCCATCGAACACGAGCATCGCAGCCCAAGCGCATCGAAGGCGATCATGGCAAAGCCCGTCGTTCAGAAGATCAAGCTGCTGTCGGCCGCCGGCACCGGCTTCTTCTACGTGACCAAGAAGAACCCGCGCAACACCACCGAGAAGCTGACGTTCAAGAAGTACGATCCCGTCGTGCGCAAGCACGTCGAGTTCAAGGAAACCAAGATCAAGTGATTTCATGACGGACGGGTGCCTGCCGCAGCCACCCCGATCCTGTCGCATGCAGGCTTTCATATTCAGCCGGCGCGCAGGTCAGCCGACGACAATTCAAGCCCGTCCCGGTTCGACGAACCGGGGCGCTCTTGCGAATTTATGAAGCTGTCTCTGGCTGATTGCAGCGAGGGTGGCCAGGAACCGTAACATGTCTCGGCAGCGGGGTATGTTCCGAGTTGGTCACGGCTCCTGGCACTCCCCGAATAGAAAGCCAAAGAGGGCGTTGGCTTTCCTCGGGTCCTCGCGATCGGATCGGTTGCGGCGCGTAGAGGAGGCTCTCTCGCCGCTGTTTCACCGATCGCTCATTCCCGCCCCATCGAGAGATGCGGCGAACCCGACCTGGCGGGAATTAGGTGGATCGTAGCCTTGGACCACGACAGAATTCGGTCCCGAAAGCGGCGATCAAAAGTCAAGTCTCAGGTCTCGGGCAACTTAGAAGATGCCCCTTTCGAGCGCAAGTTCCTGTTGTGTTGTGTGCGACTTGCCACGCCGCTTTCGACCGTGAAGTTTAATGACGATCTGCCCTCGGCTAGAGCAGACTGCGAGCCAAGTCGAGTTCCGTCAAAATTTCCCGATCGCGGCGAAACCTCAGCGTTTTCAACGCCTCCGTATTTGCCTCCAGTGGACAGTGTTTTCCAAAACCTGCAACTCAACCGCAAGCAGCCAGCAAGGTATCAACAACCTTGGATTGTGGTCCGTTAGCATTTAGTACAATGTGACGCAAGCGCGTCGACGCGGCGCCGCGCGCGATTGTTCAGCTCAGGCCGCAGCGTTGACCCGGTTGCGGCCCGTCCGCTTGGCCGCGTACAGCGCCTGATCGGCGCGCTTGAACACCGTCTGCGGCGTATCGCCGGCGTGCTCCAGGGTCGAAATGCCGACGCTGGTCGTCACGCGGATGGCGAGGTCCGGAGTCAGCACGAACGGCTCGGCGGCGATGCCCGCACGCAGCCGCTCACCGACCTGATAGGCCCGCCCGATATCCGTGTCCGGCATGATGATGACGAACTCCTCGCCACCGAGGCGGCACGCGAGATCGATGCCGCGCGTATTGCGCTTCAGGCGCGCCGCGAACTCGCGCAGCACGTCGTCGCCGGCATCGTGACCATAGGTGTCGTTGACCTGTTTGAAGAAGTCGATGTCGGCGACCAGCATCGACAGCGACCGGCCCGAGCGCACCGCCTCGCGCACCAGAGTCTCCATGTGGCTTTCCATGTAGCGCCGGTTGTGCAGTCCGGTGAGCGGATCGGTGATCGCCTGCTCGACCGTCTCCTCGATGCGGTTGCGCAGGAAATCCGAATGCCGCTTGCGCTTGATCTGCGTCTTCACGCGGGCCAGCAGCTCGTGCTTGTCGATCGGCCGGATCAGATAGTCGTTGACGCCCATGTCGAGGCCGCGCAGCAGACGCGCCTCTTCACCGGGTTCCACCAGCATGATGATCGGCAGGTGCCGGGTGCGCTCCAGCGAGCGCAGCTGCGAGCAGAGCCTCAGGCCATCCGAACGCGACAGGCTGAGGCTGACGATGGCGAGATCGAAATCGTACTCGGCGAGCGTGATCAGCGCGCGCTGCGGATCGTGCTCGATGAAGGCGTCGTGCACTTTGGCGAGAGACGCCAGCAGGCGGGCGCCGGAACGGGCATGATCCTCGACGACGAGAATGCGGCCCGAGCGCCCCGACAACGCCTTCTCGAGCGCGTCGTTCTCGGCGATGCCGAGCTGACGGCTGGTCGAGGCGCGCATCAGCATCTCGTCGTTCAGCGTCTTCAGCCGCGCCAGGTTCTTGACGCGGGTGACGAGCGCGATGTCGTCGACAGGCTTGGTCAGGAAATCGTCGGCGCCGTTCTCGAGGCCCTGGATCTTGTCGGACGGCTGGTCGAGCGCCGTCACCATGATAACCGGGATGTGGCAGGTTTTCGGGTCGGCCTTGATGCGGCGGCAGCACTCGAAGCCGTCCATTCCCGGCATCATCACGTCGAGCAGCACCACGTCGATGCGCTCCCTGGCGCAGACGTCGAGCGCTTCCTGCCCGCTGAACGCCGTCAGCACCTCGAAGTACTCGGCCGCAAGACGCGCCTCGAGCAGCTTCACGTTGGCGAGGATGTCGTCGACCACGAGAACGCGGGCAGTCATGTCATACGCCTTACGCACCGGCCGGAACCGCCGCCGTTGGCCGGCGATCCCGAGGGCCTCAAGATTTCACTTCCCGGTCACGCGTCGCCGAGGAAACGGCGAACCGTTTCCAGGAACGTGACGACCGAGATCGGTTTGGAGATGTAGGCCTCGCAGCCGCCCGAGCGGATGCGCTCCTCGTCTCCCTTCATCGCGAACGCCGTCACCGCGATCACCGGAATGGTCCGCAGGTCGTCGTCGTCCTTGAGCCAGCGTGTCACGTCGAGGCCGGAAACTTCGGGCAGCTGGATATCCATCAGGATGAGATCGGGATGGTGGGCGCGCGCGAGATCGAGCACCTCGAGACCGTTGCGGGTCTGCACCGTCCGATAGCCGTTGACGTCGAGAAGGTCGTGGAAGAGCTTCATGTTGAGCTCGTTATCCTCGACGATCAGGACGGTCTTGCCGGTGCGCCGCCCGGTCCGGAGCCTGGTCTCGGCAGTCATGCTGGTCTCTTGATAGGTCATCGATCTGACAAGCCTGCCCGTATGCTCCTGCCGTTTTGTGCACCGATTCTTCAGCAGAAACCTCGGGACACTTTGCAGCGAGAGCCGTAACCAACAGTTTAAGCTCGCGTCGATTCCCGCATAAATCCTCCGAAAGCCCCGCCATGAGACAGAAACCCGTTGCAAACCAAGATGCCGCCGAGGCGGTGGCGCTGCAGGCGCTCGGCTTCCTCGCCGGCGACGGCGACCGGCTGTCGCGGTTTCTGGCTTTGACCGGCACCGGCCCGACCGAGCTGCGGGCGCGGGCCGGCGATCCGGTATTCCTCGCCGGCGTGCTGGAACACCTGCTCGGCGACGAAACCCTGCTGCTGGTGTTCGCGACCGAGGCGGCCATCCCGCCGGCCACCGTCGCCGCCGCCCACGACGTGCTGACGGCGGGCGAAGACCGGCGCGTCTACCGTTCGATCTGAGCCACCGCGTCTCCAGCGGGCACCCGCATCGGGCCGCCCCATCACCTCGCGCGCCAACGCCATCCCATTGCGAGGCCCCGACGATGCAGCCTTCCATTGCCCGTG
>CALFEM010000477.1 GCA_937950105.1 uncultured Alphaproteobacteria bacterium
CGCTCGGCGCTTCATCGAGAACGTGAATCGCTCCCTCAGGAAGGGTGCGATCGTTCGAGATGGCAGCGCTCGGCGCTTCATCGAGAACGTGAATCGCTCCCTCAGGAAGGGTGCGATCGTTGGGAATCGCAGCGCTTAGCGCTGCCCTTGAGCCGGGCGAAACGAACGAAGCCCCGGCTCATGGCCAGGGCTTCGCTCGCATTCCGATGCTGATAGTCGATCAGAGCGTACCGAGCTTGCCGTACTTTTCGGCCAGCAGGTAATAGAACGTCACGCGCTGCTTGTTCTTGTCGGCCTTCATCTTTTCGCACACCTCCTTGATGGCGGCATCGAGGGCCTTGTCGTCGTCGGTGAGCTTCAGCTTCTTCTTCAGCCAGCTGTCGCGCACGCGCTCCAGTTCGTCCTTGCTCGAGCACGAGACGGCGGATGCATCCTTGCTCTTCAGCGCGATGCCGAGATGCTTGACGATGCCGGCGACGGCTTTCTCGTCGGCGGCGGCGGCATAGCGTTTCACGTCGGTGATATACTCGGTGCTCATGGCGGGTCCTCCCGGTGCTGGAGCCGAATATCTCCGGGTGGGCAGTGTGCGCCACTCGGGTTGCGATGACGGCGGAACGATAACGCGCCGCGACGACCTGTGATAGCCCCGAGTCGGCAGGCGATTAAGAGCTGGGTGGAGAGTGCAGTTGTCGCTTGTGTGCCGCAATGTCACGGCCACACCGGCGGCACCCGTAGTCGGGCGATCAGGCGACGGGAAAGACGTCCGTCAGGGTGGCGCGGCGGAAAGCCATATAGCTCGCGTCGATGCGACGCGTGATGGCGGCATTTGCGGCCGCCTCGGCGACGACGGTGGCCGCCAGCGTGCGCACGGCCGGCCCGACATCCGCTGCGAGCGGCCGCAGCGATGGCAGCAGGCCGGGCGAGGCCGCCCAGACCATCGCCGCCATGACACGGTCGGCGGCATGGTCGGCGTGCGCCACCGCCAGCGCTTCCGCCGCGATGCCTTCGAGCAGGGCGCGGTCGCCGGCCGTCATGGTGTCCCAAAGCGCGCGGCGGACGTGCAGCGCGATGGTTTGGCCGTGATTTGCGAACGGGCTGGCGTAGCCATAGGGCGCGGCGCCAGCGAAGCGCTGTCGCGTCGCCACGCTGGCATCGGGCGTCTCGGCGATGTCGATGGCGCCGGTCGCGAGCGCATCGACAGGTTCCGATCCCGTCATTCGCGCAACGGTGCCGAGGGCGTCGGCGACCATGGCTCCGGCCGCGCTCAGCGCAACCGCACGGCCTCCGAGGTCGGCGGTCGTTTCGATCGGTGTGCGAGACCAGAGCGTCGGGGCCGCCCCGGTACAACCGGCGAGCAGCGGCTTGGCACCGATCTCGCCCATCAGTTCGTCCCAGAGTTCCTGACCGCCGCCGGCCCTCAGCCAACCGTCGAGCGCAGCGGCGTCCATGCCGATGCCGCCCGGAAGCCCTGCGAAGTAGGCGTCGTCCGGCCGGCGGACCGGGACTTCTGAAGCGAGGTCGAGACTCAGGTCCGCATGACCGGACGCGACCGCCACCAGCGAGCTGGCGCGGGGCCGATCAGCGGCTGTATCCGGTGCGGCGCGTTCTAGGTGCCAACGGCCATCCGCTGCTGTCGCGAGGCGATGCGCGAGACGCCGGGCCTGATCGCCCGCCGAGCCCCTGGCGTCGAGCAGCGGCGAATGCAGCCGCAGCGTGCGCAAGCCGGCATGGATCGAGGGCGTATCGAGTGCGGCGCGCGCGGGCTCGGCGGCTTGTGCGTGCGTGGCCGCGGTGACGCTGGCCGCAAGCACGGTCGCCGGTGCGGCGATGGCGGCGGCACCGGTCGTCTTCAGGAACTCGCGGCGCTGCATGACGTGCCCTCCACGCGGGGTCATCCCTAAAGCATCTCCGATTGCACGGAATCGCCTTCGGCGATTCAGCGGCCGGATAAAGATGCTCTAGCAGCTTGGAACCAGAGCGCTTGCATCCGATCAGTGAACCGCAACGCGGTTCCGTCTGATCGGATAGCGCTCGGGCTGCCGCGTATCAAAGCGCAACGGCCGGGATGTGACAACGCCTCGGGGGAGAGCGCAGCTATTCCACCTGCGCAAGCAGGTGGCTCACCGCATGAAAGAAGTTCTCCGGCCCGACGTAACCGGGAATGCGGCCGATCTCGCGGTTGTTGTGCAGCAGGACGGCGGTCGGCACCGTGTCGATGGCACCGTCGAGGCCGAGCGCGGCGACGGCGGCGTCCTCGTTGAGGTCGAGAAAGCGCAGCGGAATGTCGCTGGCGCGTGGCGACGCGGTGTAGGCGGGCAGCACGTGGCGGCGGAACAGGTTGCAGTAGATGCAGCCGGGCGCCTCGAACACGACGATCTGCAAGGCCCCGGCCGGCATGGCGGAAGCCGGCTCCGCGGGCAGGATCGGCTCCGGTGCCGCATGCGCTGGGCGCAACAGCATATGGGACAGGGGCGCGACGAGTGCCGCGGCGAGCAACTGCAGCAAGGTGCGTTTGGTGAACAGCGACGGCATCAGCAACCCGGTGTCGAAATGAAACGGTCGTGGTTGCCGTTTCAAATCCGATGCCGAAATCGCGATGGTGCGGTCCGCCGCCTCAGAAGGGCGCCTGCGGTTGCAGCGAGGCTAAGAAGAACGCCGCGCCGAGCGACATGACGAGCAGCGCTCCGGCGAACCCGGCGGCACGCTCGATCCGCCAGCCCCAGCGGCTCGCCTCGCCGCCGGCGAGACGCTTGGCCAGTTCCCGCGAGCCGACCGCGAGAGCTGCGAGCGCCGAAACGGTGATGGCCGTGCCGACGGCCATGGCGAAGGTCGACAGGACGCCGGCCCACAGCATGCCCTGGCTCAGCGCGAACAACAGTACGAGGATGGCACCGGTACACGGACGGATCCCGACCGAGAAGGCGATCGCCAACGCCTTCGACCAGGTCAGGTCGCCGTCGAGCTGATCCGGCGCCGGCATGTGCGCGTGGCCGCAGCACGCGCTGTGAGCGTGGCCATCATGCTCGTGGCCCGGTTCGTGCGCGTGCGTGCAAGTGGACGTCGCTACCGGAACCGCGGGCGCCACTGACGGGACGCTGGTAGTGGTCGATAGCACCGATGCGCGAGCGGCAAGCGTCGTGGCACTCGCGACGGTGACGCGCCGGATCAGCGCGACATCGCCGTCGCGGGCGTGAGAATGCTCATGACCGTGTGTGTGCCCGTGTCCGTGTGCATGATCGTGGCCGCAGCCGCAGGCGCCATGCGCCTGGTCGTGGCGATGATCGTGGCGACGATCGAGGTCGAGCTGCACCGCCTGCGCCGCCGCTTCCGCCGCCCGTCGCCGTGCGCGCTCCGCGAGCACGGCCTTCACCTGTCCGTAGAGCAACCACGCGCCGACCAGTGCCACCAGGGCCCAGCTCAGTGTTTCGATCCAGCGCTCCGTCGCCTTGATGGTCATGCCGGTGGCGTTGAGCAGCAGCGCCAGCACCGCGACGAGTACGAGCGCGGAGAGCCCCTGCACGCCCGCGGCGAGGAACGACAGGAAGATGCCGCGCCGGACGGTGCGCTCGTTGGCGAGCACATAGGACGAGATCACCGCCTTGCCGTGGCCAGGGCCGGCGGCATGGAACACACCGTAGAGAAAGCTCACCGTGATGAGCGCCATGGCGGCCGCGAACGGATCGCGTGTCTTCAGGTCGCGCACGGCGCCGGCGAGCGACTGATGCAGACGCTGCTGCGTCGCCTGCATCCAGATCCACAGCGCCGTCAGCGGGCCACCGGAACTGGCGGACGGCATCGGCGACGCTTCCGGTTTTCGGGCGAAGAAGCCGCGCTTGTCGCCTTGGGTGTCGCGACCGGCTTCGGGCTGCTGCGCGTCGGTCCCGCTCACGCCCGCAGCACCAGCCGTCACCGGCGTCGCCTGCTGCGCGAAAGCCGGCGAGCCGCCCGCCGATACGACCGCGACGACCGCGGCAATCGCCGCAAACATCAACCTGGTGAGGCGGCGGCACATTAGCATCACGACTTCGGACAGCTGACGTTGATGGACTTGGCGACGGCCGCGCCGAGATCGGTGCCGACGCTGCCGCCGGGGCCGACCTGCAGGGCGTCGCCGAGCTTCTTCGCCAGTTCCTCGTCCTCCTTCGGCACGGCGACGGTCGCGGTGCAGCCGCTCGGCGCCGCTTCCGATAGCTTCACCGTGGCGTCCTTGGCGAGATCGAAGGCGATGAAGAAACTCGGATCATAGACGGCAAAGCTCAGGCCCTCGGCCTCGGCGAGCACCGGGTTCTGCAGGGGCGTCGTCAGGTGCAGGGACAGCTTGCCGTCGGTGTATTCGAGCCAATAATCCTTCGGCTGCGCGAAAGCGATGGCGCCGCTGCCGAGCTTGGCGAACGTGAAGTAGTCGAACTCCTTGAGACCGTCGATGTTGACCTGCGCGAGTTCGGCCAGCTCGGTGCGATCATAGGTGCCGTCGTTGTTGGTATCGAGGCCCTGGATGGCCATGGTCGTGTACATCTCGTCGAAGGTCCATTTGTGCTCGAGGCCGGTGACCGTCCCCTTGTCGTAGAGCACCTTGGCTTCGACCGTGACCCACACGTGCGGGTGCGCCGCCGACGGCGAGATCGCTGCGAGCGTTGCGAGAGTCGCGGCCGTGACGGCCAGCAGCTGTCGGCGGTTGCGCGCGCGGGAATTGGTCTCGGGCAGGGCCATGGGCAAATCGTCCGTCGCTGGACCGCAGGGCGGTCTTGGGTACCATCGGTCTGGCAGATGTGGTCGCGCCCGGCTCGCCGGCAAGATGGGCCGCCAAGCTGGGACCGGCAAGATGGGGCCCGCGACTCGCATCGTTGGAGCCTCAGAATAGAGCAGGAGCGTGGCCGCCGCTGCTGCATCGTGCCGCGGCAAATGCGAGGGGACCGCCTGCGTGCCGCAGGACTTTCCCGCCGGCCAACGCTTTCGGCCACGTGCTCAGTTCGTTGCCCGGCCATGGTAGCCGGTCGATCGAAGCCTGGCGCGACGAGCGACAGCGACGTCTGGACGTGCTGATCGGCATCTTGAGACACGGCGACACTGGGAATTGAGGCACGGTGACACGGGGAACGTGCGCAACGACACCTTGCTGCTATTACTCGGATGTTATAACAACCAGAACTCAATCGAGGAGCCGACACCATGCC
>CALFEM010000478.1 GCA_937950105.1 uncultured Alphaproteobacteria bacterium
CGGCGACCACCGAGATCTACACTCTTTCCCTCCACGACGCTCTTCCGATCTGTCTTGGGTGTACACTGCGTATTGTGGCAGATCATGGCATCGGCGGGTGCACCGGCCTCCTATGGAGACGGCGCGAACATCTGCGATGTGCCTCACCAAGTCAAACACCCGTGGCGGAGACCTCCGGGCCGGCCTGCACGTATTGGTTGAATATTGCAATTCAGGGTATATGTATTATCTGTAGGCGAAGAGTTCGCCGTACAGGGGAGGGGATAATGACGGTGAGTGGCGGCGCCCGAGGAAACCGTGACGTTGCATCAGAGGACGAGGCCGCTGGCGCCGAAATCAGCGCGCAAGGAACCGTTCGCGATCAGATCGAGTACATGGCGGACATCATTCTCGAATTGCGCCAGATGGCTGCGAGGGCCGATCTCGGGACCTTGAGCGGCATTCTCGATCTGGCGCTCGCCGAAGCGCGGCAGCAAGCGCGCCGGGTCTCCTGAGCCGGTGTCGAACCTCGCGGTTGCCCCCTTGGGGGGCGGGTCAATCGTTTCGTGAGACGAGCTGGTGGCCGTGGCGAACGATGCGGCCGGCAAGGTCGAGTTCCATCAGCACGATGCCGAGCGCGCGCGGCGAGAGGCCGGTTGCCCGCGCCAGGGTGTCGACATCGCAGGGGGCGGGGCCCAACGCTTCGAGCACGCGGGCGCGGTCCGCGTCGTCGAGGGTCGGCGCGGGGGCGGCGACTGGCGGCGTCGGCATGAACGGCGACGGTTGCTCGGTGAAACCGGCCGGAGCCAAGCCGGTCAGCGGTGCCAGCGCTTCGATGATGTCCTCGGCCGTGGTGACCATGGTCGCGCCGCGCTTGATGAGCTGGTTGGTGCCCTCCGCGCGCGGATCGAGCGGGTGACCGGGCACGGCGAACACCTCGCGGCCGATCTCTCCGGCGAGCCGCGCAGTGACCAGCGTACCCGAACGCTTCGCCGCCTCCATGACGACGACCCCATAGGCGAGTCCGGCGATCAGGCGGTTGCGGCGCGGGAAATCCTTGGCCCGCGGCTGAAAGCCCGGCGGCATCTCCGAGATGACGGCGCCCTTCGCGGCAATGGCCGCGTGCAGCGCCGCGTGCTCGGGCGGGTAGACGATGTCGACGCCGCCGGCGACCACGGCAATGGTGCCCGAGGCGAGGCTCGCCTCGTGGGCGGCGGCGTCGATGCCGCGCGCCAGGCCCGACACGACAACATAGCCGGCAGCGGCCAGCGTGGCGGCGAACAGCCGCGTCAGCTTGTATCCCGCGGCCGAGGCTTCGCGCGAGCCGACGATGGCGATGGCCGGCCGCGTCAGCAGGGAGCTGTCGCCCTTCACGTAGACCAGCGGCGGCGGCGGATCGATGGCGGCGAGCGCGGGCGGATAGCCGGGCTCGACGGTGAATACGGGCGTCGCGCCGGCACGCGTGGCACGTTCCAGTTCGCGTTCCGCCTCCTCACGCGTGGCGATGCGGATGCGGGCACGGCTGCCGCCACGCCGCGCGAGTTCGGGCAGGGCCTCGAGGGCGGTGGTGGCACCGCCGAAATGGTTGATCAATTCGCGGAACGTGACCGGGCCGACGTTATCGGAACGGATCAGCCTCAGGCACGCCAGACGCTGGGCATCGTCGAGCATTGCGACGGGTAGCGGTGCCGACGAGAACAGGTTCACGGGCTCAGGCTTTCTTCGAGGCGCCGATTTTCGGCTCCTCACCCGCCATGAGGCGGCGGATGTTGGCTTCGTGCTTCCAGATCAGCATGAGCGACAGCGGGATCGCGGCGAGGCCGGCGAGATGCACTGTTCCGGCAGCTCCGCTCGTCACCCCGCTGCTCCAGCCGCCGAGCCCGATCAGCGCAACCGGCGTGACGACGGCCGCGACCAGAGCCGACAGCGACGAATAGCGGGAGATGACGGCGACCGCGAGCCAAAGCCCGCAGAAGATGAGCGCGGCCGGCCACCACCAGCCGGCGAGCACGCCGATATAGGTGGCGACGCCCTTGCCGCCCTTGAAGCCGAGCCAGACCGGGAACAGGTGGCCGAGGAATGCGGCGAGGCCGGCGAGCAACGAAGCGAGGATCGCGACGCCGCCCTGCGCGCCGAGCCAGTGTCCGGCAAGGACGGCGGCGGTTCCCTTCAGGGCATCGAGCAGCAGCGTCGCGGCGGCGAGCTTCTTGTTGCCGGTGCGCAGGACGTTGGTTGCGCCGATGTTGCCGGAGCCGATGCTGCGGACATCGCCGAGCCCGGCCATGCGGGTCAGGACGAGCCCGAAGGGGATCGAGCCGAGCAGGTAGCCGAGCACTATCGCGCCGAGCGTCCAGGGGTTCGCCAACAGGTCCATGCCGATTTGCTATCGCCCCCCGAAGCGCGCCGCGCCGATCCCGCCAGCGTATCTTCAGACGTGCGCCGCTTCAACTTGATCGGCGGGGCCGGGGGCCGCGCACGGTGCGCTGGTCAGGTGCGCTCGATGCCGGCGTACTCGTAGACGATGCTGCCGTCGACGACGGTGCGCAGCACGCGGCCCTGCAGCTTGGCGTCGTCGAAGGGGGTGTTCTTCGAGCGCGAGCGCAGCAAGTCCTTGTTGACCACCCATGGTTCGTCGGGGTCGAACAGCACGAGGTCGGCCGGCTTGCCCTTGGCGAGTTCGCCGGTGTCGAGGCCGAGCAGCCGCGCCGGGTTGATGGTCATCGGGCGCAGCAACTGCATCAGCGTGACCTCGCCGGAATGCACGAGGCGGAGGCCCGCCGCGAGCAGCGTCTCGAGACCGACGGCGCCGTCGGCGGCTTCCGCGAACGGGCGGCGCTTGACGTCGGTGTCCTGCGGATCGTGGCTCGAGACGATGACGTCGATGTCGCCGGCAGCCACCGCCTCGACCATGGCGCGGCGGTCCTCGTCGGAACGCAGCGGCGGGCGGACCTTGAAGAAGGTGCGGTAGGCGCCGATGTCCTTCTCGTCGAGCGTCAGGTGATTGATGCTGACGCCGCAGGTGACGGCGAGGCCGCGCCGCTTGGCGCTACGCACGATGTCGAGGCTTTCCGGGCAGGTGAGCGTCGCGGCGTGATAGCGCGAGCGCGTCATCTCGACGAGGCGCACGTCGCGCTCGAGCACGATCGCCTCGGCGACCTTGGAAACACCGGTGAGCCCGAGCCGCGTCGCCCACTCGCCCGAGTTCATCACGCCCGAGCCCGAAAGGTAGGGATCCTCGGTGTGGTGGACGATGAGCGCGCCGAAATCCTTGGCATAGTTGAGCACGTTGCGCATGACGCGCGTGTTGGCGACGCTCGACTTTCCGTTCGAGAATGCGATCGCACCGGCACGCTTCAACAGGCCGATCTCGGTCATCTCCTCGCCCGCGAGACGGCGCGTCATTGCCGCCATGGTGGCCACGTGGACGATGGCGTTGTCGCGCGCGCGCCGCTGGATGAAGTCGACGAGGGCCACCTGATCGATCACCGGGTTGGTATCCGGCATGACCACCATGGTGGTGACACCACCGGCGGCAGCGGCGTGCGATGCGGTCTTCAACGTCTCGCGATGCTCCCCGCCCGGCTCGCCGACGAACACCTGCGCGTCGATCAGACCCGGCGCCAGGATGCAGCCGCGACAGTCGACGACCTCGGCGCCGTCCGGCGCGTTGCGGCGCAGATGGCTGCCGAGATCGGCGATGCGCCCGTCCTCGACCAGCAGGCCGCCGAGTTCGTCGCGCCCGGAGGCCGGATCGACGAGCCGCGCGTTGATGAAGACGGTGCGGCCGGAGCCTGTTGCGGCCGAGGATGCCGCGCGACCGGGCTTCGAGGAGGATTTCGCTGGGTTGGCTGGCATGCGGTTCCGTAATCCTCGGCTCATGTGGTCGGCAGGTTGCCGGCCAGCGCCTCCAGCACGGCCATGCGCACGGCGACGCCCATCTCGACCTGCTCGCGGATGACGCTGCGGGAATGGTCGGCGACCGTCGAGGCGATCTCGACGCCGCGGTTCATCGGCCCGGGATGCATGATGAGCGCGTCCGGCTTGGCGCGCGCCAGCTTCTCCTGATCGAGGCCGAAGAAGTGGAAGTACTCGCGTGTCGTCGGCACGAACGAGCCTTCCATGCGCTCGTTCTGCAGGCGCAGCATCATGACGACATCGGCGCCGCTGATGCCCTCCCACATGTCGGTGAAGACCTCGGCGCCGAGGCGGTCGGCGGCGGCCGGGAGCAGGGTCGAGGGAGCGATGATGCGCACGTTGGCGCCGAGCGTGTTGAGCAGCGTGATGTTCGAGCGGGCGACGCGGCTGTGCAGGATGTCGCCGCAGATGGCGACCGTCAGCCCGCCGACACGGCCCTTGGCGCGGCGGATGGTGAGCGCGTCGAGCAGCGCCTGCGTCGGATGCTGGTGGGAGCCGTCGCCGGCGTTGACCACCGAGCAGTCGACCTTCTGCGACAACAGCGCCACGGCGCCGGCCGAATGGTGCCGCACGACGATGATGTCCGGTTGCATGGCGTTGAGTGTCACCGCCGTGTCGATCAGCGTCTCGCCCTTGTTAACGGAGGATGTCGCGACGCTCATATTCAGGACATCGGCGCCGAGCCGCTTCGCCGCCATCTCGAAGGACGCCTGCGTGCGCGTCGAGCTCTCGAAGAACAGGTTGATCAGCGAACGGCCGGCGAGCGCGTCGCTCTTGCGGCGACCGGCGCGGTTGGCGTCGGCGATCTTGTCGGCGATGTCGAGCAGGTACTCGATATCCGGAGCCGTCAGCTGCTCCGCTGAGAGCAGGTGGCGGTGCGCGAAACGCGGCGTCGATTTCTTGGCAGGGGCTTTCATCAAAGCCAGCGTCTTAGGGGCAATCGCGGCCCGGCGCAAGGTGGCATCGCGGCACTGTGGGTAACCGCTGCCGCTCAATCGCGACGGCGGCGGCGGCTGGGTTCTGCGGTGCCCGGACCGGCGACTTTTCGCAAAACTCGGCACGATATATCGGCGTTAACCGCGTTCCTTGTCGGTTTTTTAGTCCGATGCCGGCTGAACTGTCCGACGCACGTGGATCGACAGCAAGCGGGAGATCGGAAGAGCGTCGTGTAGGGAAAGAGTGTAGATCTCGGTGGTC
>CALFEM010000479.1 GCA_937950105.1 uncultured Alphaproteobacteria bacterium
GCTGGCGCAGCAGGCCGAGGCGCGGCTGCTCGTCATCGAGCGCGGAGGCTTGCCGCTCGGTTTCAATTCACGCGAGGACTTTACCGCGTTTGGTCTTGCTCTGCGTCGTGGGCTGGCACCCTCCGGACAAAGCGGTGCGGAAGTGTTTCTTCGTGGCAGTGCTGTGACAGGATACAGCTACAGAACCGGGGAGGCTTTCGATCTCGGCCGACAGAGCGACATCGATGTTGCTATTGTCAGTCCGGTGCTTTTGCGAGAGTTGAGCGCGCGCGGTCTGCGCTTGACGGCTGGGGGGGCTCGAACGCTTCCCTTCGGGCGCGACCGCCTACCTGCATTACGACTGCCCAACCTTCCTGGCGTATGGTCTAGCGGAGCGCGAGATGTGACATACATGATCTATCGCTCTCGATCCGATGTCGAGATACGTGGGCCTCACGTGCAGATCGACTGATTGCGGAGAAAACACATGCTGCCATGTATTGGCGTCCGAACAGAAGACATCGAGGAAGCAAGGCGATGGGTCGAAGAGGCGCTCGCCACAAAGGGGGCTGAAAGAGAGCATGTGGACATGTGGGGGCAATACTTCAGGTTCCAGCTGGGGGATGGAGAGTTCAATCTTGTGAACAATCTCGACGTCTACGATCATCAGCCGTTCAGTCCGCCCGAATTCGCAAATTGGCGTCTCGTAGTTCTCGGGGATGACCTGCCGTCGGTGCGATCCAAAATCGAGGCGCTGCGCGCGCGGCCCGATCGATTTGAAGTGCTGGCCGAGTAGACAGAGTTGGATCGCGACGAGAAAGAAGTCGTGGGGCTGGGAACGATGTGACGACGGTATCGACGCAGCAGTTCGATCAGTAGTTGCGCGACCTGACCAGCGGAGCCGTCGAAATGGCCCCACGCTCGCGATATGATGGTCTGTGGTATCAGCGTGCCGATGGCGTCGCAGGTGTGCGACGAAGCGATCTTCACGGATTGACGATCGACATCGTCAATAGCCAGGGAAATCCGCAACTGCCGGCCGGGACGAGGTTCCACTTCGATGATTGATCAGAATCGAAAGCGCCTTCTCGGCGATGCGGTAGCCGGCTACATCGATAGCGTCGATCCCGACCGGAAAAGCCTGTGGTTTGTTGCGCCCCGCGTTCTGAAGCACGCTGCGTTCGTGCCTTAGACAGCGGTAGCGCATCGAGGCGGCGTTGGAGCCATCGAGGCCATTTCTGGCACCTCGCGGCGGTCGGGCTGACCGGGTAACGACGTGATATTCTGAAGTTTGCGCGGCACCGCGCGACACGACCTTCGAGACAACCTGAACAGGATGGGGTTTGCCGATGGCAGATCGTGACGACTCGCGCCCGCTCACCGGCGTCGAGGCGAAGTTCATTGCGCTCGACCTCAAGAGCGTCGACAGCGACGGCGTCTTCGAGGGGTACGCCAGCGTCTTCGATCGCGAGGACCTCGGCCGCGACGTGGTGGTGCGGGGTGCCTTCCGCGACAGTCTTGCGAGCCGGGGCGCGAACGGCGTGCGCATGCTGTTCCAGCACGATCCGGCGCAACCGATCGGCGTCTGGCAGACGCTCGAGGAAGACGCCAAGGGCCTCTACGCGCAAGGACGACTGATGCACGACGTAACGCGGGCGCGCGAGGTGATGTCGCTGATGAAGGCCGGCGCCATCGACGGGCTGTCGATCGGCTTTCGTGCGGTGAAGGCGAAGCGTGACGCGAGAAGCGGCGTCCGGCGCATCGAGAAAGTCGATCTATGGGAAATCTCGGTCGTCACGTTTCCGATGCTGCCGGATGCGCGCATCGCCAAGGGACGCGGGCGGCCGTTCGGACCCGGCACGCCGAGCGAACGCGACATCGAGCGTTGGCTGACGCGCGACGCCGGGCTGACACGGCGCGAGGCTCGCGCGCTGATGCGCGATGGATTGAAGGGCTGGCGCGCCTTGCGGGACGCGGGCACCGGCTCGGATGGCGATCGCGAACTGGCGAAGCGCATGCGCGAGGCTGCGCGCCGCCTGTCGAGCGATCGGTGACACAGTCAACAAGCGGAACAGGATCATACACATGTCCAACAGCGAAGATTACGAGACGAAGCACGCCGGCGGCGATGTCGCGAGCGCGTTCGACGAGTTCATGCGGGCGTTCGAAGAGTACAAGGACACCAACGATCGACGGCTCGCCGAGATGGAGCGCCGGTCTGCCGACGTGGTGACCAGCGACAAGCTCGAGCGGCTCGATCGCGCGCTCGACACGCTCAGCGTGAAATCGCAGCGGCTGCCGATCGGCGGTGGCGTCGCGCGATCTGGCGTCGCGACGCAGCACAAGTCCGCATTCGAAGGCTATGTGCGCAAAGGTGACACGGCGGCGCTGCGCGGGCTCGAGGCGAAGGCGCTGTCGGTCGGCTCCGATCCCGACGGCGGCTATCTGGTCCCCGACGAGACCGAGACGACCATCAATCGCGCGCTGAAGGACATTTCGCCGATCCGCGCAATCTCGGGCGTTCGCCAGGTGTCGGGCTCGGTCTACAAGCGGCCGTATGCGACCAGTGGCTTCGCCACGGGCTGGATCGGTGAGACCGCGGCCCGCACGCAGACGACGACGCCTACGCTCGCCGAGCTTTCGTTCCCGACGATGGAGCTCTATGCGATGCCGGCGGCGACTGCGTCGCTGCTAGACGACAGCGCCGTCAATATCGACGAGTGGCTCGCCGAAGAGGTTCGCGTCGCCTTTGCCGAGCAGGAGGGCCTCGCCTTCGTCACCGGCGATGGCGTCAACAAGCCCAAGGGCTTTCTCACCTACACGACGGTCGCCAACGCGAGCTGGACGTGGGGCAACATCGGCACCATCGCGACGGGTGTATCGGGCGCGTTTCCGGCCAGCAACCCCGGCGACAAGCTGATCGACCTCATCTACGCGGTGAAGTCCGGCTATCGCGCCAATGCGCATTTCGTCATGAACCGGGCGACACAGGCGCAAGTGCGCAAGATGAAGGATGGCGACGGTACCTACCTGTGGCAGCCGGCGAGTGATCCGGGCCAGTCGCCGACGCTACTCGGCTTCCCCGTAGCCGAGACCGAGAACATGCCGGACGTCGCGGCCAACTCGCTGTCGATCGCGTTCGGTGATTTCCGCCGCGGCTATCTGATCGTCGATCGCGTCGGCATCCGCGTGCTGCGCGATCCCTACAGCTCCAAGCCCTACGTGCTGTTCTACACGACCAAGCGCGTCGGCGGCGGCGTGCAGGACTTCGACGCCATCAAGCTGATGAAGTTCGGAGTCTGACGAGGATTGCCCGCATGGGTTTCCTCCCGACCGTGCGGGTTTCCTGGCGCGGCTGTCCTTATCCCCGGGGCAGCCGCGCTTCTTATTCTGATGTTGTCGAGGACGAGCCGTGGCATCGAGGGAATCGTGAAGATGGCGCTGACGATGACGAGTGGACCGGCCATTGAGTCGGTGAGTCTGGACGATGCGAAGGCACATCTACGGATCGATGGAAGCAGCGAGGATGCGCTCATCGCGAGCCTCATCCTGACGTCACGCCTGCACATCGAAGCCGCCCTCGGCCTGGCCCTTGTCCAGCAGAGTTGGCGACTGATCCTCGATGGTTGGCCAAGGGGCGGAGTGGTGCGCGTACCGCTGTCGCCGCTGACGAGCGTCGCCGAGGTGCGGGTAAAGAATGCCGACGGGCTGTTCGAAGCCGTGCCGTCCGCCGACTACGTCGTCGTCGTCGCAGGGCGGCCGCAGCGGCTGCTTGCAAAGAGCATCTGGCCGACACCCGGCGTTGCGGCGGCAGGTGTCGAGATCGACTTTACGGCCGGATATGGCAGCGCCGCGGAAGATGTGCCGGCGCCGATCCGCCAGGCACTGCTGCTGCTGATGGCTCATTGGTACGAGCACCGCGACCCGATCGAGATCGGCGCGCCGCAGACAAGCGTGCCGCATGCCGTCAACCGCTTGCTCAGCCCTTACCGCCCGGTGCGCGTGTGATGCAGATCCGGATCGGAGACTTGAGACATCGCCTGACGCTGGAGGTTGCTGCGCGCACCGATGACGACAGCGGTGGAGCGGTCGAGACGTGGATGCCAGCGGCAGAGGTATGGGCCGGTGTGCGACCGAACAGCGGCAGCGAGCGCGAACTCGCGGATCGCATCGCCGGTCGGGTGACACACGAAGTTTGGATCCGTTACCGCACCGATGTGAAGACGGATATGCGCTTCACCGCAGTGGGCCGGGTCTTCGAGATTCGCGCCGTCATCGACGCCGACGAGCGCCGGCGCTTCCTGAAGTGCCTGTGCGAGGAGCGCGAGCTGTGAGGATCTATGCAGGCCTGTTGCAGCGGCGCAAGTGGAGCAACGTCACGATCGGCGCGCGCGCCATCGAACGCGCACGCGAGTTGGCGCAGGAGCGCGCCTGGGAAAGACGCGCTGAGGCTGCAAGCCGACTTCCGGACCTGTCGGATAGACCTGACCGAGAGGGACCCGCGACGAGTGGAGAGACGACATGAGCAGCGCGGCACTCGATCTCCAGAAGGCGCTCTACAGCAGACTGAAGCTGCATGCGCCGTTGTCGGCCATGCTCGGGGGCACGCGCATCTACGACGACGTTCCGCAGCGTGCCGAGCTTCCCTACATCACGTTCGGGCAGAGCCTGATGCGCGACTGGTCGACCGCGACGGAGCGTGGTCACGAACACATCGTCACGTTGCACGTCTGGTCACGCGCCGCAGGCCGCAAGGAAGTTCACGAGATCATGGATGTCCTGGAGCAGCTTCTGCACGACCAGGCGCCTCCTCTCGCCGATCACCGCATCGTCAACCTGCGCCACGAATATTCGGATGCGCGCCGCGATCCCGACGGCGAACTTTACCACGGTGTGGTCCGCTACCGCGTCGTCACCGAGCCTCTCGTGTGAGCGCACGTTTCAACCCGTACAGCCTGAAAAGCTGTAACCAAAGAGAGTCCAAATGGCGACACAGAAGGGCAAGGACCTGCTGCTCAAGGTCGATGGCGACGGCATCGGCACATACACGACGGTTGCCGGTTTGCGGTCGCGCTCGATCGCTTTCAATACCGAGACGGTCGATGTGACCCATTCGGAATCCGCCGGCCATTGGCGCGAGTTGCTGGAGGGGGCGGGTGTCCGTTCGGCGCGCGTGACGGGCGCAGGGATCTTCAAGGACGCGGAGTCGGACGAGATCGTTCGCAGCCTGTTTTTCAGCGGTTCGATCCGCCCGTGGCAGGTCGTCATTCCTGATTTCGGCACCGTCACCGGCGCGATGCAGATCGCCTCGTTCGAACTGACCGGCCGGCATGACGGAGAACTCGCCTTCGAACTGTCGCTCGATAGCGCCGGTGCTCTCGTCTTCGTCGCCGCCTGACGGAGGATGACCATGGCCAATCCACGGCGCGGTGAGATCGACGCGAATCTGAATGGGACGTCGTACAGGTTATGCTTGACGCTCGGTGCTCTTGCGGAACTTGAGGCGACGTTCGGCGACGAGGACATGCTGGCGCTGGCCATGCGATTCGAGAACGGGCGGATTTCGGCCCGTGATGCGGCATGCATCATCGGTGCGGGCTTGCGTGGCGCCGGATACGACATCGCCGACACGGATGTCGCCCGCATGCGTGCCGATGGCGGTGCGGCAGGCTTCATCGATGTCGTGGCGCGTCTTCTGTCGGCGACATTCGCGGCAGACGAGCGAGCGGGCAAGGTCGAAAAGGTCGAGGCAAGGCGCGTGGAGGCTGAGAGCCATCGCCCTTTCCCTGGGACGACGTGATGGCAGCGGGGCTCGGAATATTGCGTATCGAGCCGCGCGTGTTCTGGTCGATGACGCTGAGAGAGTTGGCCGCTGCGCTGCGCTGCCTCGGCAGCGGCGTGGATGAGCGACCGCCGTCGCGTCTGGACGTGGACAAGTTGATGCAACGCTATCCCGACGAGGTCAGCGGATGAATGACAACGACGAGCAGGAGTGGATCGTGCGCATCGGCGCCGATACGACGGAGTTGCAGCGCAGCCTGATCGACGCGGAGGCGATGGGGCGCAAGTTCGGAACGTCGCTCGTAAACGCCTTCGAGGGCATCGCCATCAAGGGGCGTTCACTCGGTGATGTGCTGAAGTCTCTGGCGCTCAGTCTTTCGAGCATCGTGCTCAAGGCGACCCTGAAGCCGTTGGAACAGGGAATCGGCAATCTCTTGTCCGGGCTGGTCAGCGGAGGGCTCGGCTTTGCCAAAGGTGGCGTGTTTCAGCAGAGCATGCCGATGCCGTTCGCAAGCGGCGGCGTGATCCAGAGTCCTATCGGCTTTCCACTGGCCAACGGGAAGCTCGGCATCGCTGGCGAGCGCGGCGCAGAGGCCATCATGCCGCTGGCACGCGGAGCTGACGGCCGGCTCGGCGTAGTGGCCCAAGGTGGCGGCGGCATTGCGGTGACTATGAACGTGACGACCGCCGATGCGGAGAGCTTCCGGCGTTCCGAGAGCCAGGTGGCGGCGATGCTCGCACGCGCCGTGTCGTATGGACAACGCAATCTCTGATCCACGAGGCGCGAGGCGAGGTCATGAGCTTTCACGAGGTGCGTTTTCCGACGGCGATTTCGCGCGCTTCTCAGGGAGGTCCGGAGCGGCGCACGGATGTCGTCGTGCTCGGGTCGGGCTATGAGGAACGTAACGCCCGCTGGGCGGATTCACGACGCAGCTATAATGCGGGCTATGGTGTCAGATCGCTCGACGATCTGCATGCGATCATCGCCTTCTTCGAGGAACGACGGGGGCGGCTTCACGCGTTCCGCTGGCGCGATCCGGCAGACTGGAAATCGTGTCCGCCTGAAGGTCAGCCGTCGGCCGTCGATCAGGTTATCGGTACCGGTGATGGCACGAACGGAGTTTTCCAGATCGTCAAGACGTACGGCAGCACGTTTGCACCGTGGAAGCGGGTCATCACCAAGCCGGTAGCGGCGACCGTCATGGTCGCCGTCGGTGGTGCGGTCCGCACAGAAGGAACACACTTTACGCTCGACGCAACGCGCGGAGTGGTGACGTTCCTGCCGTCTCACGTTCCGGCCGTCGGTGCCGTGATTTCGGCCGGATACGAGTTCGACGTGCCGGTTCGCTTCGACAGCGATCGACTGGAGGTCAACCTGCAAGGGTTCCGTCACGGCGCCATTCCGAACATTCCCATCGTCGAGGTGCGCCTATGAAGAGTGTTGCGCCTGAGTTCCAGGACCATCTCGACAGCGGCGCGACGACACTCTGCTGGTGCTGGCGCTTGCGGCGGCGCGATGGCTCTGCGATGGGGTTCACAGATCACGATCGCGATCTGCAGTTCGATGGCACCAAATTCGAGGCGGCGGCCGGCTTCACGGCGTCCGAGATCAAGGATTCGGTCGGGCTCAGCGTCGACAATCTGGAGGTGACGAGCGCGTTGCGATCGGATCGCATCACGGAAGCCGACCTCGCTGCGGGGCTCTTCGACGACGCGGGCGTCGAAATCTTTCGCGTCAACTGGCAGAATCCGGAATCGCGAGTTCTGATGCGCAAGGGCAGTCTCGGCGAAGTCGGCAGGTCGGGGAACGCCTTTACCGCCGAGGTGCGGGGACTTGCGCACTACCTGCAGCAACCGTGCGGCCGCCTGTTTCAATACACGTGCGATGCGGATCTGGGCGATGCGCGCTGCAGAATCGATCTTCAGCGGCCGGACCTCGCCACGACCGGCGCGATCGTCGCGGTGATCGACGGGCGACGCCTCGTCGTCGGGGGCTTCGATGCCTTCGCCGCCGACTGGTTCACGCGCGGACTGCTGACGATGATGTCGGGTGAGGCCGCAGGCCAGGCCGCGGAGGTGAAGCGGCACTTCAAAAGTGGTGGCGCGGTGACGATCGAACTTTGGCAACCGGCGCGCACAGGTATCGTGGCGGGCGATGCCGTCCGCCTGCAGTCCGGTTGCGACAAGCATCTCGCAACATGTCGCGACAAGTTCGCCAACGCCGCTAACTATCGCGGCTTTCCCCATATGCCGGGCAACGATTTCGTCACCAGCTATGTGCGCCGCTAGCGCTGTTGCCCTGTCTGATTGACATGCGCGGGCAAGAGGAGGGATGGGTGGAGCAATGTTCGATCGTGCGGATCGCTCGCACCTGGATCGGAACGCCCTATCACCATCAGGCGAGCTGCAAGGGCGTCGGGACCGATTGCCTCGGTCTGGTCCGCGGCGTGTATCGCGAACTCTACGGCATGGAGCCAGAGGTGCCACCACCGTATAGCGCGGATTGGGCCGAGGCGTCGGGGCGCGAGACATTGCTCGAGGCGGCGAGCCGGCATTTCGTGGCAACTGCGGGCGATCGGATGCGCGAGGGCGACGTCGTCGCGTTTCGAATTCGCCGCGAGGCATGCGCCAAGCATCTCGCCATCCTGACGAGTGCGACCACCATGATCCATGCGATCGAGACTTCGGGGACGGTGGAAGTGCCGCTGTCTCAATGGTGGCGTCGCAGGATCGCCGCAGCATTCCGCTTTCCCATCATCTTCGATTGAGGTGACACATGGCGACGTTGGCCCTGGCCGCAGCGGGCGCCGCGGTCGGCAGCACGTTGCTGCCTGCAGGTGTGACGCTCCTCGGGGCGACCTTGAGCGGTGCCGCCATCGGCGCGCAGATCGGCGCCTTCGCCGGTTCGTATGTCGACCAGATGTTGCTCGGTCAGAGCGGCGGGCGGACTGTCCACGGGCCACGCCTCAACGACCTGCACGTGACAGCGTCGACGGAGGGCGCTCCCCTGCCGCGTGTTTACGGACGCGCGCGCCTCGGCGGGCAAGTCATATGGGCTGACGAATTGGAGGAGGAAGCAGTCACGTCCGATGCTGGTGGCAGCGGCAAGGGGCTTGGCGGTTCGGGTGGCTCGGATGTGGTCGAATACCGCTATTACGCCAGCTTCGCCGTAGCGATCGCCGAGGGGGAGATCACCCGACTAGGACGCGTCTGGGCCGATGGCGCGGAACTCGACTTGTCGGAGGTCACGGTCAGGGTTCACAAGGGTAGTGACGCGCAGGAACCGGACGAATTGATCGTCGCGCGACTTGGTGCGGCCAGTGCACCGGCCTATCGAGGCGTCGCCTACGTCGTGTTCGAGCGTCTGGCGCTGCAGACGTTCGGCAACCGGCTGCCACAGCTTTCGTTCGAAGTCTTTCGCGAACTCGAGGCGTTCGGTGATGAGTTGCGCGGCGTGGTGCTCATTCCCGGCTCCGGCGAGTTCGTCTATTCGCCGACGACCGTGACACGCGGTTTTGGCCAGGGCAGCAATGCCGCCGAGAATATTCATACGCGACAGGGCGGCACGGATTGGACCGTCTCGCTCGATCAGCTGGAGCAGGAATTGCCCGGCGTGCAGAATATCTCGCTCGTCGTGAGCTGGTTTGGCAGTGACCTTCGCGCCGGTGAATGTGAGGTTCGTCCCGCGGTCGACGATCCGGACAAGACGACAAGCCCGTCGCAATGGAGCGTCGCGGGCGTCACGCGTGGCTCCGCACACGTCGTCAGTTCGTGGGACGGCGCGCCTGCGTATGGTGGCACGCCGTCCGACGACACCGTCGTTGCTGCCATTCGAGATCTCAAGTCGCGCGGATATGGTGTGACGCTGACGCCGTTCGTGCTCATGGATGTACCCGCGGACAACGCGTTGCAGAACCCGTATGCGCCAGCGGAAGCGCAACCGGCGTATCCGTGGCGCGGTCGAATTACTTGTCATCCTGCAGCGGGAGTCGCGGGAAGTCCCGACAAGTCACCGGCATCCGTACCGCAGATCGCTAGTTTCGTCGGCACGGCCAGCACGAGCGATTTCGCGATCGTCGGCGACGTCGTGAGCTACAGCGGACCTGCCGAATGGAGCTTTCGGCGTCTGGTGCTGCATTACGCACATCTCGCCAAGGCAGCGGGAGGTGTGGACGCCTTCGTCATCGGAACGGAGCTGCGTGGATTGACGACGGTGCGATCCGGCCCGTCGAGCTATCCGTTCGTGGCAGCGCTTGTGACGCTGGCCAGCGATGTGAAGTCTGTGCTCGGGCCGGCGACCAAAGTGATCTACGCAGCCGATTGGTCCGAGTATTTCGGACATCAGCCTGCCGACGGCAGCGGCGACGTACACTTCCATCTGGATCCGTTGTGGTCGTCGCCTGCCATCGACGCGATCGGTATCGACCTCTATTGGCCGCTTGCAGATTGGCGCGCTGGCGCCAGCCACGCCGATTTGATGGCCGGAGCACTGAGCGTCTACGATCTCGATTATCTGGCCGCTCACGTCGCTGGTGGTGAAGGTTACGACTGGTATTACGCCAGCGCAGCGGATCGTGAATTGCAGAACCGCACGCCGATCACCGATGGCAGCGGTAAGCCGTGGATGTTTCGCTTCAAGGACATCGCGTCGTGGTGGGCGAACCCGCATTATGATCGGCCGGGTGGCGTCGAGAGCACGGCGCCGACGGCATGGGTGCCGATGAGCAAGCCGTTCTGGCTGATGGAGGTTGGCTGTCCCGCAGTTGATGCGGGTGCCAATCAGCCGAATGTCTTCGTCGATCCCAAGAGCGCCGAGAGCGCATTGCCGTACTATTCGCGCGGCGTTCGCGACGACATGATGCAACGCCAGTATCTGCGTGCGCTGCATGGTGCGTTTGATCCCGCTTCGCCGCTGTACCGGGAAGGCGGCAACCCGGTTTCGCCCGTCTATGGCGGCCACATGATCGACCGGGATCGCATTCACGTCTATGCGTGGGATGCGAGACCCTTTCCGGCGTTTCCGGCCAACCTCGACGTATGGGCGGATGGTGAGAACTGGCGGCTCGGACATTGGCTGAACGGGCGTGTTGCGAGCGCTCCGCTCGCGGCCGTGGTCTCCCGCATCATGGAGGACGGGGGGGTCGATAATTTCGACGTGAGCGGTCTCGAGGGCTTGGTGCCCGGATACGTGGTGGATCGTGTCATGTCGGTCCGCGATGCCCTGCAGCCGCTGTCGCTCGCATTCTTCTTCGACGCGGTCGAGAGCGGCGGCAAGATCGTATTCCGTCACAGGGCAACGCATCCCGGGATTGCTCCTATCGGCACAGACGACCTTGTCGAGAAGCGCGCTGGCGATGCGTTGGCGACGCTGACGCGCGGGCAGGAGACCGAGCTGCCGGCGACCACCAAACTGACATACATCGATGCATCCGGCGACTATCGTCAGGCGGTCGCGGAATCGCGTCGTCTGGTGGGCGCCAGCCGCCGCGTGTCGCAGGCAGAGCTTGCGATCGTGCTCGATGGAGATCAGGCCGCGCGCATCGCGGAGACCTGGCTGCACGAGACCTGGAGCGCTCGCGAACGCATCTCGTTCGTGCTGCCGCCAAGTCGGATCGCCATCGAGCCCGGAGATACGGTGAGCGTCCTCGTCGAGGGTGCCGAGCGACTTTATCGGGTGACCGATGTAGGCGATCACGGCGCCCGCGAGATCGAGGCGCGTGCTGTCGATTCGTCGTTATACGAGGCCATCACAGCACCGGTTCGTCCGGGGACGACGCCGGACGCGATCCTCGTCGGTCAGCCTCTCGTCCATTTGCTCGATCTGCCGCTGCTCAAGGGCACAGAACCGCCGGAAGCCGGCTACGCAGTAGCGCGCCAAACGCCGTGGCCGGGAGCGGTATCGCTGTATGCCTCTCCCGACGGCGCGGGTTATGCGCTGAAGGCGCGCATCGGCGCGAGCGCAACGGTGGGCGTGACGATGACCGAACTTCCTCGACGGCCCGCCGGACGAATAGATTACGCCGATCGGCTAGAAGTCGCGATCGCGGGAGGTCCGCTGAGTTCGGTGACCGACGAGCAGTTGTTCGCTGGCCGCAATGCCGCCGCCATCCGCTCGCCGGCCGGTGCCTGGGAAGTCCTGCAGTTCGGGCGTGCCGAGCTGATCGCGGCCAACACATATGCGCTCACCCGCCTGTTGCGAGGACAGGCCGGAACCGACAGCGACATGGCAGAACTCGTTGGCGCAGGTGCTCCCTTCGTCATAGCATTGGAGATACGACCGTGCCATCAGTGAGCGCGTTCCCTGGCGGCCGCTGCGTTCCAGACAGGCGCCGACGAATGCAGCGCACCAGGCAACCTCGCGCAACATCGGCGATGCGACTTACGGTGCGGCGACGCACGCCTTTTCCGGGGCGGGCCTCAGGCCGCTGGCGCCAGTTCATGTGCGCTCGGACAGGACAACGTCAGCGTCGGGCGATCTCGCCATCAGCTGGATCCGCCGGACGCGAAGCGGCGGCGACAGTTGGGAACTGAGCGAAGTTCCACTTGGCGAGGCGAACGAAGCCTACGAGGTCGACATTCTCGACGGCCCGATCGTCAAGCGTACGCTGGCGACGAGCAATGCTACTGCGGTCTACACGCTCGCAGAACAGATCGCAGACTTCGGCAGTATGCAGGCGGGCTACGAGGTTCATGTCCACCAACTGAGCGCAGTGGTCGGGCGTGGCGCCGGACGCCGCGCGGTCATCTGAGACGGCACCTCACAGAACAGCAGGTAAGATATGGAGCAACCCGACTGGCTCGAATGGGCCTGGCGCGAACTCGGCGTGCGCGAGCAGCCAGGCAAACGTGACAACCCGAGGATCCTGGCGATGTTCAAGGATAGCGGGCACGCGAAGATCGTTCGCGAGCAGGCGGTCGGCACAGAGGCAGACGGCGAGATCGGACCTGCGACGCGCAGAGCGATTTCAGCCATGCCGCTGCGCACGAGCCTGGTGCGCTACGCCGAACTCCGGCGTGAGCGATATCGCGCACTTCCGCACTTCTGGCGCTTCGGTCGCGGTTGGCTGAAGCGTGTCGACCTCACACTGGCAGAGGCGGCTCGGCTGCTGCACGGCCTCGCGACAAAAGCGCCAAGCACATCGAACACAACTCGAGAAGGAGACAACAGCATGCCCAGCGATACCCGGTCGGCCCAGACGGAGAGCAAATGGTGGGGCCAGTCGATCACCATATGGGGGGTTATCGTGACGGCCGTCTCGACGGTCCTGCCGGTGATCGGACCGCTGATCGGCATCGATCTCACCAGCGACATGATCGAGCTGATCGGGCAGCAGGTCATGCAGATCGCCCAGGCGATCGGCGGTCTGGTCGGCACGCTGATGGCGATCTACGGCCGGGTGCGGGCGGTGGCGCCCATAGAGCGTCGTGCCGTCTCGCTGAAGCTGTGAACGGCAAAGCCTTGGCATTCAGACGCGGTTCAGGCCGGCAGGGCTAGGTGGAGGGAATGCTCAACCGCTTCCCACTCCTGGCCCTTGCTCTTGTGGTGCCCGTGCTCTTTGCCCCGCCGCCGGTCGCCGTGGCGGTGGAGGCTGAGGTGACATGCATCGAAGACTGGTCGCTGGCTTCGAAGATCGTGGCCCGCGAGCGGCTCGTGAACGTGGGCGAGCTGCAAGGGGCGCTCCCCAAGAGCGTAGAAGGTGCCATCGTTCGGGCTCATCTCTGTGAGGGCAGGGAAGGCTACGTCTACCGGGTTCTGGTGCGTGACCGACGCGGTCATTTGACCAAAGTCATACTGGAGGCGCGGCGGCGCTGACCGGCCTTTCCATGCTGTCTGGATTCGCAGGCGCCTGTCGGTATAATCCCCGCCGCATCCGAACCGTTGACGAACGAAGGGCCTGACATTGCGCATTCTGGTGGTCGAGGACGACAAGGATCTCAACCGGCAGCTCGTGCGCGCGCTGACGGACGCCGGCTATGCCGTGGATACGGCGCACGACGGCGAAGAGGGTTACTTTCTCGGTGATACGGAGCCGTATGATCTAATCATCCTCGATATAGGCCTGCCGAAGATGGATGGGCTCTCGGTCCTGGAGCAATGGCGGCGCTCCGAGCGCAATATGCCGGTCATCATCCTGACGGCGCGGGATCGCTGGAGCGACAAGGTTTCCGGGATGGATGCCGGTGCCGACGATTATGTTGCCAAGCCGTTCCACATGGAAGAGCTGCTTGCGCGGGTGCGTGCGCAGGTTAGACGCGCCTCCGGCCATGCCAAGAACGAGATCGAATGCGGGCCGATCCGGCTCGATACGAAATCGGCGCGGGTGACGTGTGACGGCCAGCAGATCAAGCTGACGTCGCACGAGTACCGGCTGCTGGCCTATCTGATGCACCATAGCGGCCGGGTGGTCTCGCGCACGGAACTCGTCGAGCACCTTTACGACCAGGACTTCGACCGCGATTCCAATACCATCGAGGTGTTCATCGGTCGCCTGCGCAAGAAGCTCGGCGCCCAACGGATCGAGACCGTCCGCGGCCTCGGCTACCGGCTGACCGCTCCGGCCGAGGAACTGGGGGGCGGGGCGGCCGGCTCGTGACCATGCCGACCCTCGGCCAGCCCTCGCTCGTCCGGCGGCTGGTGATCCTGGCCGCGGGCTGGAGCCTGGCCGTCCTGGTGGTCTGCGCGCTGGTCCTGGCCCTGCTGTTCCAGCAGGCGGCGTTGCGCCGCTTCGACCAGGGACTTTCCGAACTGATCGACAACCTG
>CALFEM010000480.1 GCA_937950105.1 uncultured Alphaproteobacteria bacterium
CTGTACCCGGGGCGCGAGGCGTTCGCGGCCGTGCGCTACTGGCTGGCCGCGAGCCGCATCTCGCTCGCATGGTTGCTCGCGGTTGTCGTCATCGTCGGTATCGTCGCGCTGCCGGCCGCGACGACGGTGTGGCTCGCGCTGTCGCCGAAGGAGAACATCTGGCCGCACCTGATCTCGACGGTGCTGCCGCGCTCGCTCTCGCAGACGCTGCTGCTGATGCTCGGTGCCGGCGCATTGACGCTCGTCACCGGTGCGGGCGCCGCCTGGCTGGTCACCATGTACCGGTTCCCCGGGCGCGGCGTGCTCGACCGGCTGCTGGTGATACCGCTGGCCATGCCGACCTACATCATCGCCTACAGCTACGTGGAGCTGCTCGATTACTCGGGCCCGGTACAATCGGCCTTGCGCGCGCTTCTCGGCGTGACCTCGGCCCGCGACTACTGGTTTCCGGAGATCCGCTCGCTCGGCGGCGCGATCTTCGTGATGTCGTCCGTGCTCTACCCGTATGTGTATCTCTCGGCGCGGGCGAGCTTCGTGCAGCAGTCGGTGTGTGCCCTGGAAGTGGCGCGCACGCTCGGGCGCACACCGCTGCAGACATTCGTCGCTGTCGCGCTGCCACTGGCACGGCCGGCGCTGGCCGCCGGTGTAGCGCTGGTGCTCATGGAATGCCTCAACGATCTCGGCGCCGTGCAATATCTCGGCGTGCCGACACTATCGAGCAGCATCTACGCGACGTGGCTGCAGCAATCGAATCTCGGCGGCGCCGCGCAGATCGCAACCGTCATGCTGGTGTTGATCGTCGCCATGTTCGCGGCCGAGCGGATGGCGCGCGGCAGTGCCCGGGTTCACAACACGACCGGCCGCTACCGTTCGATTCCGTTCCAGGATCTCGTCGGCTGGCGCGGCTATGCGGCGGCTCTCGTCGCGGCGATGCCCTTCGTGATCGGCTTTCTCCTGCCGTTCCTCCAGCTCTCCCGACATGCGGTCACCTATGCCGGGCGCAGCCTCGAACTCGGCTTCTTCGCGGCGGCGATGAACAGCCTGATGCTGTCGGCTCTCGCCGCCTTCGTCGCAGTCGTCCTCGGCCTCCTCCTCGCCTATGCCAAGCGCATCGACGCCAACCCGTTCACGGTCTCCGCCGCGCGCATCGCCGGGCTCGGCTATGCGATCCCCGGCACCGTGCTGGCGCTCGGCCTGCTCATTCCGCTCGCCGGTCTCGATAATTTCGTCGACGGTCTCGCCCGCTCATGGCTCGGTGTGTCGACCGGCCTGCTGCTGTCGGGCTCGGTGTTTGCTCTCGTGCTCGCCTACACGGTGCGCTTCCTCGCGGTTTCGCTCGGCTCGATCGAATCCGGCCTCGACCTGATCTCGCCGAACCTCGACGCCGCTTCGCGCGCGCTCGGCAGCACCGCGATGTCGACGCTGTGGCGCGTGCACTTGCCCCTGCTGCTGCCGGCGCTCGGCGCCGCCGCGCTGCTGGTGTTCGTCGATGCCATGAAGGAGCTGCCGGCGACCCTGCTGCTGCGGCCCTTCAACTTCGAAACGCTGGCGACGCACGTCTACTCGTTCGCCGCCCTCGAGCAGTTCGAGGAGGCCTCCCTCGGCGCGCTGGCCATCGTCGTCGCGGGGCTCGTGCCGGTGCTGCTGCTGCACAAGGCGGTCGCAGGTGGACGCGCCGGCTCGGATTGATTCAGATTCACGATTGGCCCGAACCTCCGGCAATAACCCGAGCCATCGGCTCGGAACTCGGCAGCCGCCACGCGACCTTTCGCGCACCCGCTCATGCAAATCTGTCGCGCCGCGTCTGACCCACGTCAGCCGGCGTGTTGATGCCTCGCAAGGCTCCCGCATGCGTCCGGCACGATCATGCGGCCTTCACTACGGAGGCGTCGCCGGACCCGCTCTGCGGGCGCCCGACGACAGCGAAGGAGATCAACGATGGACCTCAAGGCGCTTCTCACCGAAACCGACCCGCTGGCCCTCGGCGCGCTGCTCGGGCTCCTTGTCACCATCCTCGTCTCGGTCGGCGTTTTCACGTTCGTCATCGCCAAGTTGCCGAAGGCGCAGAAGCGCTGACGATTGCAGGCTACCAATGCAGCCGCTTGAAAGCCGCCTCGTCGCCGGTCGCGTGAGTCGTGCCGCAATGTGAGCGGTGCCGTGCGCGGCTGGCGGACTGCCCGTCAACTGCCCCGTCAGACGATCTCGTCCTCGTCCATCAGCGGCTCGGCGGCGGCGGCTGGTGCGCCCTTCTTGCTGCCCATCTCCTCCGCCCATGCCAGATGGAACACCGCGTCACTCATGTTGACGACGGGCAGCGTCGTCGCGCCGATGATGATGCCGCGATGCGGCGCCCGCACCTCGACGTCGTGCTCCTCGAACGGATTGGCGACGTAACCGATCACCTCGCCTCCGGCGACCGCGTCACCGATACGGCGCGTCGTGCGCCACACGCCGCCCTCCGGCGCGCGGACCCAGCGCGACGAATTGGCAATGATCCGAGAGAACCCCGGCGGCTTGCTGCTGCGATGTCTGGTTCCGGGCGGCAGCTCCAGCATGCCGGCTTCGAGCATCACGCCGGCGACGCCGTCGACGCCCGCCTTGATCGCGAACTCGTCGAAGCGCAGCCCCTCGCCTCCTTCGTAGACGAGCACGTCGCAACCGTGGGCGCGCGCGGCCCGGCGCAGTGAACCGCTCCGCTCCGGGCTGTCAAGCACGACTTGCGCGCCGAAGGCTGCGGCCAGTTCCCGCACACGCGGGCGCCGCTTCAGCTCACAGCGGATCTGGGGCAGGTTGATGCGGTGCACCGACGCGGTATGCAGGTCGATACCGATATCGGACCGCTTCACCACCTCCTGCAGAAAGAGATGCG
>CALFEM010000481.1 GCA_937950105.1 uncultured Alphaproteobacteria bacterium
TCGGCCGCTGCAGCGCGTTGGCGTCGACGCCGCCGGTCAGCACCTTGCCCGACGACGGCACCACCGTGTTGTAGGCACGACCGAGGCGCGTGATGGAGTCGAGCAGGATCACCACGTCGCGCTTGTGCTCCACCAGACGCTTGGCCTTTTCGATCACCATCTCCGACACCTGCACGTGGCGCGACGGCGGTTCGTCGAAGGTTGAGGAGATGACTTCGCCCTTCACCGAGCGCTGCATGTCGGTGACTTCTTCCGGGCGCTCGTCGATCAGGAGCACGATCAGGTAGCACTCGGGGTGGTTGGTCGAGATGGCGTGGGCGATGTTCTGCAGCAGCACGGTCTTGCCGGTGCGCGGCGGCGCCACGATCAGGCCGCGCTGGCCCTTGCCGAGCGGCGCAACGATGTCGATGACGCGCGCCGACAGATCCTTGATGGTCGGATCTTCGATTTCCATCTTCAGCCACTTGGTCGGATAGAGCGGCGTGAGGTTGTCGAAGTGGATCTTGTGCTTGGCCGCTTCCGGGTCCTCGAAGTTGATCCTCGAGACCTTGAGCAGGGCAAAGTAGCGCTCCCCGTCCTTGGGTGAGCGGATGTGGCCCTCGACCGTGTCGCCGGTGCGCAGCGCGAAGCGGCGGATCTGGGACGGCGAGACGTAGATGTCGTCCGGGCCGGGCAGGTAGTTGGCGTCCGGCGAGCGCAGGAAGCCGAAGCCGTCCTGCAGCACCTCGACGACGCCCATGCCGAGAATTTCCGTATCCTGGCTCGCGAGCTGCTTCAGCGTCGCGAACATCAGTTCTTGTTTGCGCATGGTCGAGGCGTTCTCGACACCGACTTCCTCGGCGAACGCCAGCAGCTCGACGGGTGTCTTGAGCTTCAGGTCCTCGAGCTTGACTTCCTTCATGGAGGAACTCCGGGAGTGGCAGCGGTGGCGCAAGGCGGGAAGAGGCTGGACCGTGCCGGGATGGATGGGGTGGATGGCAGTTGCCGAAGCGTGGGATCGACCCACGAGGTCCGTAACGCCCGGCAGCCTCTTGCGCAGCGGGCGAACTCTAAGGCCGGAGAGGCCGCGAGTCGGATCGGAATGGAACCTCTATAGCAGACGGGCTCGCACGGCGGAAGGCGCACAGCTGCAACAATCGCCCGGCACGAATGGTTCCTTGCGGCCGACCCGATGCGCCCAGAGCTATGCGGGCTGATCCGAGCCCTTGCCAAAAAACAAGCTGATGCCGCGTGGCCGCCCCGATCGTCGCACGCCCCCTACCGGCGTGCGACGTGAATCGGTGGCGGCACTAAAACGGCTTCACGATCACCATGACGACGATGACGATCATCAGGACCGTGGGAACCTCGTTGATGATGCGCCAGTGCCGCGGCGGCTTCATATTGCGGTCCTCGGCGAAGGCGCGCACCGAAGCCGAGAAATAGCCGTGCGCCCACGACAGGACGAGTGCGGCCAGAAGTTTCACGTGAAACCATCCGGAGGTGAAGAACCCCGCCTGCCAAGCGAGCCAGACGCCAAGGACCCACGACACGATCATGGCCGGGTTCATGATCAGGCGCAGCAACCGCCGCTCCATCACCTTGAACGTCTCCGACTGCTGCGATCCGGCGGGCGCGTCGCAGTGGTAGATGAACAGGCGCGGCAGATACAACATGCCGGCCATCCACGAGATCACCGCTATGACGTGGACGGATTTCACCCACAGGTAGGCTTCGTCTCCCATCAGCAACATGGCCGCCGCCGTAGCGGCTACTGTGACAGCAATTGCGATCGCGGCACGCTTGGCCGGAGAGGCGGCAGTTTCGGGAGGTAACGGCGTCGACATTTATTGACCGTTGTTCATTGTGAGGTCATAAGCGGTGTCACGAAACTGCCAGGGCGCGGCCGGCCGGCGCGTCAACCGCATAGGTCAAGCGTAGCGCCGTAGATGTGAGCCGAGAGGGCGCCAGCGGCGGGCACTGCGGCAAGCACACCGCGACCCGGGGACCGGATGCGAAGCGTCGAGGCAGCTCGGCGAACCCGCTTGTGGCAACAGTGCGCCGCGGCCTAAGTTGCCCACCCCTTGGTATCGCAGAAGACGAACGTGCCCGAGCCGATCATACACATCTACGGAGTAGTGTCCTCCGGGCTGGCCGAGGTGCCGGCCGGTGCGCAGCAGTGCTCGCCGCGCGTACCGGGCGCGTCCCCGCTCGGCCTCGTTCCGGCCGGCAGCAGCGCCGGCATGGTGGTGCATGCGCCCGCGAGCGTGATCGAGCGTCGCCGCGTACTGGCTCTGGCTCTGAGGGCACTCGCGCCGGGCGCACCGCTGGTCGCCATTGCGCACAACACCAAAGGCGGGACGCGGCTCGTCAAGGAACTCGAGGCCTTCGGCTGTTCGGTAACCAGTGAGCATAAGCGCCATCACCGCATCGTGCGGGCAGTCCGTCCCGAGCATGTGCACGGATTGCAGGAAGCGATCGACGACGGCGATGCCATTTTCCTCCCCGATCTCGGCTTGTGGTCGCAGCCGGGCCTGTTCAACTGGGACCGTATCGATCCGGGCTCGGCGCTGTTGCTGGAGCATCTGCCGGTGACGACGGGCTGCGGCGCTGACCTCGGCTGCGGCATCGGCGTGCTGGCGCGCGCGGTCAGGGAGAAAAATCCGGCCGCCGTCCTGCACCTGATCGACATCGACGCTCGCGCGCTGGACATAGCGCGCCGCAACGTGCCGGGTGACGGCCTCTTCCTGCACTGGGCCGACCTGAGGGCCGCTCGTATCTCCGGTGCGTCTCCCGTTGGGGAGAGGCAAACCGAGATGCCTCTGATCGGCGTGCTGCCGGCGGGGCTCGATTTCGTCGTCTGCAATCCGCCGTTCCACGACGCTGGCGAGGAGGATAAATCGCTCGGCAAACTGTTCATCGAGCGCGCGGCGGACATGCTGCGTCCGGGAGGCCAGCTGTGGCTGACCGCCAACCGGCATCTCCCGTACGAGGCTATTCTGCGCGGACGTTTCGAAACCGTTGAGGCGATCGCCGACCGCGCCGGCTTCAAGGTCTACGCCGCGACCAAGGCGACCGGACGCACTCAGGCAGCCACGCGCGAAACCTCCCGCAGGGCTTCCAGCTCTGCCGCCGATTCACGCCCGGCGCGAAAGGGCGGCGGGCGATCGGGGCACCGATGACCTCCACCGCACCGCCGCGCCTGCGCCTCGACCGACTGCTCGCCAACATGGGCTACGGCTCGCGCAAAGACATCGCCGCGCTGGTCAAGGCCGGTCGCATCGTCCTCGACGGCGCTGCGCTGAAGGACGCCGACACGCACGTGCCGGTGTCGGCGGACCTGCCGCTGCGACTGAAGATCAACGGCGAGCCGCTCGATCCGCCGCCCGGCATCGCGCTCATGCTGCACAAGCCGCTCGGCGTGACCTGCAGCCACAAGGAGGCGGGCCCGCTGGTGTACGGTCTGCTTCCCGCCCGTTGGCGTGCGCGGAAGCCGGCGATTTCCACCGTCGGACGCCTCGACAAGGACACCTCGGGCCTGCTGCTGCTGACCGACGACGGCGCCCTGCTGCACCGGATCATCTCCCCCAAAAGCGAAGTGTCGAAGCGCTATCGGGTCACGCTGGCGCGCCCGTTGCGCGGTGACGAGGCGGCGGCGCTCGCCTCGGGCACGCTGATGCTCGAGAGCGAGGAGAAGCCGCTGCTGCCCGTCGCCATGGAACTCCTCGCCGACAGTCCGGCGGCGACGCCCGTCGTGCACGTGACGCTGACCGAGGGCCGATATCATCAGGTACGGCGCATGTTCGCCGCGCTCGGCAATCACGTCACGGCACTGCACCGCGACCGCGTCGGCGGCCTCGCCCTGCCGGACGATCTCGCGCCTGGCCAATGGCGCCTGCTCGACGCTGCTGGGACCGCGCGCATCTTCAACGCCTGATCCCTGTCATCTGCGTTTCACGCTGGCGTGCGCCCGTCGCGCAAGGTTCAGCGGAGGCGTCGATGATTCGCGATCGAAAACCGCACGTCGAGATCGTCTACTTCAATGCCGGTGGCGGTCATCGCGCGGCGGCCATGGCCTTGGCGGATTCGATCCGCCTCTCCGGTTTCGACTGGCATGTCGAGCTGGTGCAGCTCCAGGAGCTGCTGCAGTCGCTCGATCCGATCTACCAGACGATGGGGTTCCATTCCGAGGAACTTTACAATCGCGCCCTGAAGCGCGGCTGGACCTACGGCTCGAAGACCTTCCTGCGCGTTCTGCAACAGGGCATCTCGATCGAGGCTCCGGCTTTCAGGCGCCGACTGCGCGACTGGTGGTCGAGGCGCGCGCCCGATCTGGTCGTCTCCGTCGTCCCGAATTTCAACCGCATCATGTTCGAGGCGCTGCGCGAGGCGCATCCGCACACACCGTTCGTCACCATCATGACCGACTTCGCCGACGTGCCGCCGCACTTCTGGATGGAGCGACAGGACCAGCACATCGTCTGCGGCACGCGCAAGGCGGCATTGCAGGCGGCGCTTTCGGGCTTCTATCGCCCAGAGTGTATTCACGAGGTTTCCGGCATGATCGTGCGGCCGCGCTTCTACGCGGCGGCGGGCGCGAAGCCGTCGCTCACCCGCGAGCAACTGGGGCTCGATCCGCAGGGCAAGGTCGCACTGGTCATGTTCGGCGGTTACGGCTCGGAGGAAAGCGGCGAGGTGATCACGCATCTCGGCCGTCTCGGCGTGTCGTCGATCCTCATGTGCGGACGCAACGAGCAACTGCTCGAAAGCTGTCGCGATCGACCCGGCGTGCATGCCGTCGGCTTCACCGAACGCGTCGAGGACTACATGCGGCTCGCGGATTTCTTCGTCGGCAAGCCGGGGCCGGGCAGCATCAGCGAGGCGCTGTTGATGGGCCTGCCGGTGATCGTGACGAGCAACAGCCGCACCATGATTCAGGAGCGCTACAACGTCACGTGGGTGGAGGAGCAGGGCGTCGGCCTCGGCATCGCCGGTTATCGTCAGCTCGACGAGGCCGTGCGCTACCTGCTCACGGGCGACTGCCTCGCCGGCTATCGCCGCCGCGCCGCTTCACTCGCCAACCGCGCCGTGTTCGAGCTGCCGCCACTCCTGCGCCGCATCCTCGACGGACACGAGCGGGGGGACGTGACAACGTCCGCGATTCTCTCACACCCCGGACATGACGACTTGTCGGCTCAGCCGAGCCGCGTAACCTTGGGCGCGTCCCAGGGGATCACGTAGCAGAGATCCTGCTGCGAGCGGCCATAGCGTACGTCATTGGGAAGCCCGATGATCCGCGCCGCATCCATCTTCTCGACGCGGACCTCGATATCGTCGTCGTTTGGCAAGTACCGGCCAGAAACATTGCCGCACCGGCAGGCGCGCCCCGTGTGGGTGAGTGGAACGACGTCGATGCACAGGTCGCATGCAAGCAGCTTCACGACGGTCTCCTCGGGGTCGGCTCTGTGTGATTGACCGGGACGCAAACTTCCCACGGTCGGCCAGTATGCGAAATCTATACGAGTCCGTCCGGTATGATGGCGTGTCTCGGCTGGAATACCCCGATCGAGTTCGTTACACCGACGGCCACCATCCATGATCGCCGCAGTCAGGGAACCATCGGCATGACGGACGTGCAGCACACCATCATCCCCCTGTGGCTTCGCATCTTGCGATCTCCACTGGCGCGCCTTTTCCTGTTGGGCGGAAGCGTGTTTCTGATGATGGGCGTCAACAACGGTTTCATGAAGAAATTCGCGGCGCAACCCTTGCTTGCCATCGCGGTCACCATTGCCATGGCAGCTCTCGCGCTGGCCGTCTACGCGAGCTATTCGCGCTTCGTCGAACGGCGTCCGGTCGCCGAACTCTCGCTACCGGGAATGGGCCGGGAATGGGCAATCGGCGCGTTGACCGGCGCAGGCCTTTATACCCTCTGCATACTCATCCTGATTGCGCTAGGAATGTATCGGATCGAAGGTTTGAATCCCTGGTCCTATGTCGTGCCGGCTGTGGCAATGGCGCTCAGCTCGGGGGTTTTCGAGGAGTTGCTTTTCCGTGGCGTGCTGTTTCGTTCCGTCGAGGATATGTTCGGCAGCTGGATTGCGCTGGCGCTATCGTCACTTGTTTTTGGTGGGGTGCATCTCCTGAACCCGGCCGGCACGGTTACGGGAGCCCTTTACATCAGTATCGAGGCTGGTGTGCTGCTGGCTGCGGCCTTCATGCTGACCCGCCGCCTGTGGCTCGGGATAGGCTTCCATATGGCCTGGAACTACACCCAGTCGGCCATCTTCTCCGGGATCGTCTCCGGGAACGCACCAGCTCAGGGCTTGATCCGATCCAACATCAAGGGGCCGGAGATACTGACCGGCGGCAGCTTTGGAGTGGAGTCCTCCGTACTCGCGTTCGCACTCTGCACGGGTGCAGGGATCGCAATGTTGATCATGACAGAACGGCGCGGCGGTATCGTGCTGATGCCGCGGACCTGACCGACCTGATGGCGTCGGGATCGATCGGCCATGGACCTCCGCCCCCTTACAGCCCCTCGCCGCGCAGCAGCTTCGGCACTTCGCCGGTGAGGCCGGCGGCTTCTTCGACGAGCAGGCGTTTGATGCCGGGCATGCGATCGACGAGGCCAAGACCGAGGTCGCGGGCGGCGCGCACCACCGTCCAGTCGTTCGAGAACAGGCGGTTGATGCTGTCGAAGGCGAAGGTCGACACGGTCGAGTCGAACCGGCGCCAGCGCTCGTAGCGCTTCAGCACGTCCGAAGCGCCCGGATCGAGGCCGACGCGCAGTGTCTCCGCCACCACTTCGGCCAGCGCCGCAACGTCGCGCAGGCCGAGGTTCAGACCCTGCCCGGCGATCGGATGCACGCCGTGCGCGGTGTCGCCGATCAGCGCGAGTCGCGGCGCGACATAGGCGCGCGCGAGGTGCATCTCCAGCGGCCATGAGGCGCGCTGGCCCGCCAGCGTGACGCGACCGAGCCGGCCGCCGAAACGCCTGTCGATCTCGGCGAGAAAAGAGTCGTCGTCGAGCGCCAGGATGCGGCGGGCCTCGCGCGCGCCCTCAGACCAGGTGATGCACGAGCGGTCTCCCGTCAGCGGCAGGATGGCGAACGGCCCTGCCGGCAGGAAGTGCTGCACGGCGACGCCCTGATGCGGTAGCTCGTGCGCGACCGTGACGACGATGCCGGTCTGCTCGTAGGGCCAACCGACCAGCTTGATGCCGGCGGCCTCGCGCAGCGTCGACTTGCGGCCCTCGGCGGCCACCACGAGGCGCGCGGAGAGTGTGCGGCCATCGGCCAGACGCACGCTCGCCGAATGCAATCCGGCCTCGTAGCCGACCACCGTTGCCGGTGTGATGAAAGTGAGCCCCGGAGTTGCCCGTGCGCGCTCGTAGAGTTCCGCCAGCAATACGCCGCCCGGCAGGATCCACGACGCCGGCTCGCCCGCATCCGTCGTGTTGGCGTAAGTCAGCAGCGTCGGACGGATGCCGGCGTCGAGCGACGAGTCGGTGATCTCGATGTCGGCCACCGCCTGCGCTTCGGGCGCGACCGCATCCCAGACGCCGATGGCATCGAGCACGTGCTTCGACGACGCCGAGACGGCAAAGGCGCGCGGATCGCGGGCCGGCTCTGTTCGTCCTCGCGGCGTAACGGGATCGACCAGCGCGATTTCGATGCCGGGCAGCGCCTCGGCCAGCGCAAGCGCCAGCGCCATACCGGCATAGCTGGCGCCGGAAACGACGATGTCGAAGCGCCCGGCGGCATCCTGCTGCATGATCGCGTGTCTCCCGTGAAACTCAGGTCGTGGGTCCGCCCGGTGGCCCGGGCATGGTACTACAGGCGCAAATCGCCTGCCCGGAGCCTGCCCGTGACCGCCCTCGCCGATCTCATCGCCATTCTCGACCTCGAGCCGCTGGAGCACAACCTGTTCAGAGGACGCAGCCCGTCCGATGGCTGGCAGCGCGTCTATGGCGGGCAGGTGCTCGGGCAGGCGCTGATGGCGGCGATCCGCACCGTCGAGGGCGACCGGCGCGCGCACTCCATGCACGCCTATTTCCTGCTCGGCGGCGATCCGAGGCACCCGATCATCTACGAGGTCGAACGCACCCGGGACGGCGGTACCTTCTCGACCCGGCGGGTGAAGGCGATCCAGCACGGCAAGACCATATTCGTGATGGGCGTCTCCTTTCAGGCCGACGAACCGGGGCTCGATCACGCCGCGCGCATGCCGGATGTCCCGCCGCCCGAGGAGCTGAAAAGCGCCAACGAGCTGTTCGCCCGCCTGATCGACAAGCTGCCCGACAACATGCGCGCCTACTGGACGCGCGAGCGGCCGATCGACATGCGCCCGGTGGACCTGTCGCGCTATTTGTCGCGCGAGCCGCGTGAGCCCGTGCAGCACATCTGGCTGAGGGCCAATGGTACGCTGCCGGACGATCCGGTGCTGCATCAGGGCGTACTGGCCTACGCCTCGGATTTCACCCTGCTCGACACGGCGCTGATCGGCCACGGCAAGCTGCTGTTCGACGCTGATATGCAACTGGCCAGCCTCGATCATGCGCTCTGGTTCCACCGCCCGTTCCGGTTGGATGACTGGGTGCTCTACGCCCAGGACAGCCCCAGTGCGTCCGGCTCGCGTGGCTTTTGCCGGGGCGCCATCTACTCGCGCGCGGGTGAGCTGATCGCCTCGACGGCACAGGAAGGCCTCATGCGGCAGCGCACAACCGAGTTCCTGGTGAAATAGTGTGCATCTCGCCATTTATGGCGCCAATTTAGGCAGCAGCAGCAGCCAGAAACACCGGACCTGCCACCGCCGCAGGCACATTAATCCATGCCCTCCAATATGTTGGTTGGTTAATTCGAGACTTGGCACGTCTCTTGATCCCTAACGCGCCGTTACCGTCGCCGGGTCCGCTTCGAGGAGTGGGCGGGCGCGGGGCAGGCGAAGCGCAGGGCCACTGGGGCCCGACGCCATCAGTTGGGGACGTCGTATGAAGCTCATCACCGCCATCATCAAACCCTTCAAGCTGGAGGAGGTCCGCGCGGCGCTGACCGACCTCGGGCTGCAGGGCATGACCGTCACCGAGGTCAAGGGCTATGGCCGCCAGAAAGGCCACACCGAGATTTACCGCGGCGCCGAGTACGCCGTGAGCTTCCTGCCGAAAGTGAAGATCGAGGTCGTGGTCCAGTCCGACCAGGTCGCCAAGGCGCTCGCCGCCATCCAGACCGCTGCCCGCACCGGCCAGATCGGCGACGGCAAGATCTTCGTCTCCACCATCGAGAACACGGTCCGCATCCGCACCGGCGAGACCGACAACAACGCGCTCTGAACCGCGCACAGCATCAGCTCAAACGGGGAGTTATTCCACATGCAGTCACGCTTGACCTCGAGGCTGGCGAGTGCGCTCGGAGCGCTTGCCCTGGTACCGGCGCTCGCCGGGCCGGCCTTCGCCGCCGCGCCCGACAAGGGCGACACGACCTTCATGTTCTTGTCCACCGTGCTCGTCCTGCTCATGACGATCCCGGGCCTCGCCCTGTTCTACGGCGGCCTCGTGCGCACCAAGAACATGGCGTCCGTGCTGATGCAGGTGTTCGCCATCACCTGTCTCATCGCCATCGTCTGGGTGACCTACGGCTACTCGATGGCCTTCACCAGCGGCGGCTCGCTGAACTCCTACGTCGGCGGCTTCTCCAAGCTGTTCCTCTCCGGCGTCACGGGTGAATCGCTCGGTGGCACCTTCTCGAACGACGTCTCGATGTACGAGTACGCGTTCATCGCCTTCCAGATGACCTTCGCCTGCATCACGCCGGCGCTGATCGTCGGCGCCTTCGCCGAGCGCATCAAGTTCTCGGCGCTGCTGATCTTCTCGGTGCTCTGGGTCACGCTCGTCTACTTCCCGATCGCGCACATGGTCTGGTACTGGGCGGGCCCGGATGCCGTCGGCGCTGCCGCCAAGGCCGTTGCCGAAGCCACGGCTGACAAGAAGGCCGAGGCGCAGGCTGCTCTCGACGCGGTCCTTGCCGATGCAGGTCTCATCTTCTCGTGGGGCGCCATCGACTTCGCGGGCGGCACCGTCGTCCACATCAACGCCGGCATCGCCGGTCTCGTCGGTGCCATCATGGTCGGCAAGCGCGTCGGCTATGGCCGCGAGCACATGGCTCCGCACTCGCTCACCATGACCATGATCGGCGCCGCGCTGCTGTGGGTCGGCTGGTTCGGCTTCAACTGCGGTTCGAACCTCGAAGCCAACGGCGTCTCGTTCGTCGCCATGATGAACACCTTCACCGCCACCGCTGCTGCGGGTCTCGCGTGGATGTTCATCGAGTGGATCGTCAAGGGCAAGCCGTCGCTGCTCGGCCTCGTCTCGGGTGTCGTCGCTGGTCTGGTCGCCGTCACGCCCGCGTCGGGCTTCGCGGCTCCGGTTCCCGCCATCTTCCTCGGCCTCGTCGCCGGTATCGTCTGCTTCATCTTCGTGACCAGCGTGAAGGGTGCGCTCGGCTACGACGACTCGCTCGACGTGTTCGGCATCCACGGCGTCGGCGGCATCATCGGCGCGCTCGGCACCGCGATCCTCGCCAGCCCGGACTTCGGCGGCTCGGGCATTCTCGACTACGTGTCGAAGCCGGGTTCGGCGATCGTCGCTCCCTACGACATCATGACCCAGCTCGTCGCCCAGTCGAAGGCGGTCGCTCTCACCATCGTCTGGAGCGGCACGATCTCGGCGGTGCTGTTCCTGCTGCTCAAGTTCACCATCGGTCTGCGTCCGTCGACCGAGGAGGAGCGCGAGGGTCTCGACGTCGCCGAGCATGGCGAGCGCGCCTACAACTACTGATCTCACGGCCGGGGCTGGCGGGCTTCGTCCTGCCGGCCCCACTGGTATCCTTTCGTGCCTTCCTCTCCCGAGCCCCGTCTTCCCCAAAGAGGCGAGCTCAACTCAGGGTCCGGCGCCGCGTGCGTCCGGACCCTTTTTCGTGCGAGCGTGTTTGTCCTCGATATGGCGGGCACGTGACTTGACGGGGGTCAGCCGGACTTGGCAGGAGAGGGGGCCCGCCCGACCTGTCGGTCAGCGGCATGGCACCGCAAGACCTACCTCCGCCTGCGGGCAGATGCTAAAATTCCTTTGTCACCGCTCATCGTGGGAGCCATTGGCCTATGGGTACCGCCCGCAAGATCCTGCTGGTCGACGACGACGAGGACCTGCGTTCCTCGCTGCGCGATCAGCTGGCGCTGCACGACGAGTTCGAGGTGTCCGTGGCCGGTACCGCCTCGAAGGGCGTCGAGATCGCCAAGAGCGGCCATCACGATCTGATCCTGTTCGACGTCGGCCTGCCGGACATGGACGGGCGCGAGGCGGTGAAGCTGCTGCGCAAGACCGGCTACAAGGGCCCGATCGTCATGCTGACGGGCACCGACAGCGATGCCGACCAGATTCTGGGTCTCGACGCCGGCGCCAACGACTACGTGACGAAGCCGTTCAAGTTTGCCGTGCTGCTGGCCCGCATCCGCGCGCAGCTCCGCCAGCACGAGCAGAGCGAGGACGCCGTCTTCGCCATCGGCCAGTACACCTTCAAGCCGGCCTCGAAGCTGCTGGTGGACGAGAAGGGCGCCAAGGTGCGCCTGACCGAGAAGGAAACCTCGATCCTGAAGTTCCTCTATCGCGCCGGCGACAAGGTCGTCTCACGCGACGTGCTGCTGCACGAGGTGTGGGGCTACAACGCCGGCGTCACCACGCACACGCTGGAAACGCACATCTATCGCCTGCGCCAGAAAATCGAGAAAGACCCCGGCAATGCCGAGCTGCTGGTGACCGAAACAGGCGGCTATAAGCTGGTGCCTTGAGGGCGGGGGGCGAGAGTTTTGCTGCCGTCGCCCCCTCGCAAGTGTCATCGCGGGGCTTGTCCCCGCGATCCATCGTGCAGCATGCTCC
>CALFEM010000482.1 GCA_937950105.1 uncultured Alphaproteobacteria bacterium
CGGAGACCGAGGCGCACGTGCATTGCGGCGGGCAGGCGAGCGGACAGGTGGCCGCGAACCATTGGCAGGCCTCCGGCTGGCACGGCCACGCGCGCGGCGAGGACAGCGGCGGCCGCGCCTGCCTGATGGCCAGCGTGCCGACCGACATGGACACGAGCTTTCCCTGGCTGGAGCGGCCGATCCTCAACGACAACACCCGCCTCGTCATGATCGCCGACGCGACGACCGGCGAACTGGTCGCACGCGGCTACGAAGCGCGCCGGGCCGCGACCGAACCGTTCCGGCTGATGCCGGCACACGCCGACGCGCCGGCCTGAACACCGCGACATGCCGTCGCGAGCGAAGCCCGCCGGAGCACCGCTCGCGGACCGCGTGGGTGCCGCCAACGCACCGCGATCACAAAGGTTTGCGGCTTCTCGCGGCGGCGGCCGGAAAAGTCTGGAATTATTCTATACTTGTTTCGTACCCAAAGAGGCTTGACAGCGCGGCCGCTTGCCGATTTCTCTCACAAGCGTTGCGCATCCGCGCTCGTATCAACCGTCCTTGCCAGGGCCTTGAACCCCGGTCTGTGGAGGAATTCATGACCACCATTCGCGCGTTTACGCGCCGCCCCCTCGCCTGCTCGCTCTCCGCCATCGCCGCCATCACGTCGCTCGCCGCGCCGACCCTCGCCGCCGACGAGGTCAATATCTACTCGTACCGCGAACCCGGCCTGATCGCGCCGCTGATGGACGCGTTCACCAAGAAGACCGGCATCAAGGCCAACATCGTCTTCGCCAAGGACGGCCTCACCGAGCGCATCAAGGCCGAGGGCGCCAACAGCCCGGTCGACGTGCTGCTCGCTGTCGACATCGCCCGTCTTGCCGAGGCCAAGGAAGCCGGCATCGCGCAGCCGGTGAAGTCGGGCGCCATCGAGGCCGACATTCCCGCCGCGTATCGCGATCCCGAGGGCGAGTGGATCGGCCTGTCGCAGCGCGCCCGCGTGATCTATGCCGCGCGCGATCGCGTCAAGCAGGACAGCATTTCCTACGAGGAACTGGCCGACCCGAAGTGGAAGGGCAAGATCTGCATGCGCTCGGGCCAGCACACCTACAACACCGGCCTGCTCGCCTCGATCATCGCGCATTCGGGCGAAGCGAAAGCCGAAGAGTGGGCCAAGGGCGTGAAGAACAATCTCGCCACCAAGCCCGCTGGCGGTGATCGCGATCAGGCCAAGTCCATCTTCGCCGGGCAGTGCGACATCGCCGTTGCCAACACGTACTACATGGCCGCCATGGAGACGAGCGACAAGCCGGAGCAGAAGGAGTGGGCGAAGTCGATCAAGATCCTGTTCCCGAACGCGGGTGAGCGCGGCACGCACGTCAACATCTCGGGCGCCATCCTCGCCAGGCACGCACCGAACAAGGATGCCGGCGTCAAGCTGATCGAGTTCCTCGCGTCCGACGAGGGCCAGCGCATCTACGCCGAGATCGTCAACGAGTATCCGCTGAAGGCTGGCGTCGCCGTCTCCGAGCGCGTCAATGCCTGGGGCAAGCTGACGCCCGACAAGCTGCCGCTCGCCGACATCGCCAAGAACCGCAAGAAGGCGTCGGAGATCATGGACAAGGTCGGCTTCGATCAGGGACCGGGCGCGTAAGACCGCTTCATTCGCACTCTCGCGCGCAGCGGGCTCGCCACACAGCGAGCCCGTTTTCGTTTGCGATGCCCCGCATCGGTCGCGCTATAACCACGCTGTCCGGTGACAACGACAAGAAACGCGAGGGGAGATAGTCATGAAGCTCGTCCGGTTCGGCAATGCAGGCGCGGAGAAACCCGGCCTCGTCGATGCACAGGGCACCATTCGCGATCTCTCGGGGCACGTGGCGGACATCGACGGCCGCATGCTCGATGCCGCCACGCTGGCGAAGCTCGCCGCGCTCGACCCCGCGTCGCTTCCCGCAGCGCCCGCCGGCGTCCGCCTCGGTGCGCCGGTCGGCAACGTCCGCAACTTCATCGCCATCGGCCTCAACTACGCCGACCACGCGGCCGAAGCGGGGCTGCGCATCCCGCGCGAGCCGGTGATCTTCAACAAGATCGGCAACTGCATCGTTGGGCCGAACGACGACGTGATGATGCCGAAGGGCGGCGAGAAGCTCGACTGGGAGGTCGAGATCGCCTTCGTCGTCGGCAAGCGCGCACGCTACGTCGAGGAAGCCGACGCGCGCGACTACATCGCCGGCTATCTGATCTGCAACGATATCTCGGAGCGCCATTTCCAGACCGAGCGCTCCGGGCAATGGGTCAAGGGCAAGTGCTGCGAGACGTTCGGGCCACTCGGGCCGTGGCTCGTGACGCCCGACGAAGCTGGCGACATCGACAATCTGGGCATGTGGCTCGACGTGAACGGTGAGCGCCGCCAGACCGGCAACACCGCGACCATGATTTTCAAGATTCCCTACATCCTCTCCTACGTGACGCAGTTCATGGTGCTGGAAGCGGGCGACGTGGTGACAACGGGAACGCCGCCGGGCGTCGCGCTCGGCATGAAAGAACCGGCATGGCTCAAGCCCGGCGACGAGATGCGCCTCGGCATCGACCGGCTCGGCGAACAGCGCAGCAAGGTTGTCGCGTTCAGGCTGTGACAGCGACCGGCCGCTGACGCCGAACGCGTGCGCTTGACTTATGCCGTTGAACCTTTCGCCGGCAGCGCCATTTCAATTGGTGGAGCCAACAGCAGCGCGGGAGAGCAGCACAATGCGAACGCGGCCCGATGTCATCGATACCGTCCAGATCGACGGCCACGAAGTGCACCTCGACGAGCACGGGTTTCTGATTGATCCGGAGGAATGGACACGCGAGGTGGCCGAGGCGCTGGCCGCCAAGCTCGGCATCACAATGACGACGGATCATTGGGTCGTGATCGGTTTCATGCGCGACTTCCTCGCCGAGCACGGCATCGCGGCGGACGCGCGCTTCGTCTTCCGCTTCCTCGACGAGCGCGCCGAAACGCAGGGCATCACCGGGCGCGATCTGTTCTTCCGGCTGTTCCCATATGGCTACGTCGGGCAGGCGTGCAAGATCGCCGGCATGCGCCAGCCACGCGCCTGGAGCACGGGGTGACATCCGCACGCGCAAAACATCACGGCGCGCAGGGGATCAGCGCGGGATCGAGAAGCGGTAGGCGAGGCCTAGGCCGCCCATCCACTGGCTTTCGGTCTCGGTAATCGGGCTGTCGGCGGCATCGCCGAGCAGATGCGCATAGCGGCCCGTCAGCTTCAGCGTCCAGCGCTCCGAAAGCGCCACGTCCGCCGAGGCCCCGAGGTGCACGTCCTTGATGCCCGCCTCGGCGTCGAACGCGGCAAGACCCGAGGCCGCGCTCTGCGCCGCCGTCACGCCGAAGTACGACGCCATGTAGTCGTCGTCCGCCCACGTGGCGCCCGCGATCAGCGTCGCCGTCACCCGGCCGAACTCGCGCTTCGTCTCGATACCGGCGCGAAGAAGCCCGCCCGTCTCGTCGCCCGTCACCTGATGGTTGTAGCTGACAAACGGCGTCACGGGGCCGAACCGGTAGGCGACGAAGCCGCCGACGACGAGACCGCCGTCGACATCACCGAGGCCGATGAGCCGCGCCGCGTCGTCCTGGTCCCGGCCGAAGCGGTAGCCTGCGACGGGGCCGGCTTCGAGGCCGTAGTAGTCCAGCAGGCGGAAGCGCAGGTCGTCGACGCCCTTGAACTGGACGAAGCCGGAGCCGCCGCCCGACGGCGCCACATAGGGTACGCCGATGACCTCGTACTCCTTCGAGCCTTCGTACTTCGGCTTGACCACGGCGAGGCCACCGGCGCTCAGCGAAAAGCCCGGGGTGTCGCCATAGGCCGGCGCGGGCTCATACACCGGGCCAGCGCCGAGATCGGCGGCGGAGGCCGGGACGGCTCCGATGACGGCGAGCAGGCAAGCGGTGCCGGCGGCTTTGATCGTCGTGCGCATCAGGCTGGAGAATCCCTAAGTCGTTCAGTCTCGCGATGGTGACTCGTTATACGTGAACACCGGGTTGCCGGCTCACCGCGTCGTCGCCATTTCCGGCCCGAACGCACCCGGCGTTGCCGCACTGCAACACGATGTCGGAGCACCCAACCCGCGTCACCGCAGCGCTGCCTATTGACCGGCCCGCGCATGGCGACCAACTTACCGGCCTCGCATCGTCCGCCGCGCCGCATCGGACCCGGCGCTCTCATCCCGAGGACCAAGTCCCATGTCGAACGCCCGCCACGCCAAAGTCCTGATCCTCGGCTCCGGCCCTGCCGGCTATACGGCCGCCATCT
>CALFEM010000483.1 GCA_937950105.1 uncultured Alphaproteobacteria bacterium
CGGCGCCAACGGCGACGCGCCTGTGCGGGTTGAGCCGTAGAGGCGAGCGACAGGGCCGTGACACCGGTGAGCCCCATGGCCGTCAGGCCGTAAGAGCCGATCGAGCTGATGCCGTACACGACGAGCATCGCCACGATCACGACCGCCTGCGTGACCTTGCGGCCAGCGAGGCGTGCCACCGAGGACACCGCGGCGGCAACCTTGCCGCCGACCGTTCCTGTCTCTCGAAGCGCAAAGTTGGTCATTGCATACTCCGCTTCACGAGTTGGGATGAAAATCCGCTCGGGCGGGCCGAGCGGGCCTTACCGCCGACGACGGCGACGACGATCGTCACCACGACGACGGCGACGGCGACCACCGAGGCCGATACCGATATCGCCGAGATCGATGAACACACCACCACCGCCACGGCGGCGACGGCGACGCTGCGCCTGGGCCGGCTGAGAGGTGGCTGCGAGAGAGAGCGCCGTCACGCCACCCAGACCCAGGGCCGAGAGGCCGTAGGTGCCGATGGAGGTAACGCCGTAGATGACGAGCATGGAAGCAACGGCGACGCCCTGGATCACAGAACGGCCGAGCTTGCGCGAGTAACCCGCGACTGCAGTTTGGATGGTCATTGCGACACTCCGCTTCGCATTTATGAGCGCCGACATACGGCGCTCCTGTGGTCAGAGCAGATCGTACAGGCTGAGCCGACGCCGTCGAATACCCGGTAGTCAAATAACGGCGCAGCGGCGTCTGGGTCCCTCGAGCGAGCGAACCGGCCTTAGAACGCCCCACGTGCCGATTTGTGGGCCGTCCACTGCTCTGCCACTTTGGCGTAACATGAATTTACCCCAGTCACAACAACACTTGATCCAGCGTGCGCGGGAAAGTGGACATGTCTCGTGACTTGCCGCAGAAATTGGCACCGGCTCGCAGCTGCGAGCGCAATGCGAAGGATTGAAACCCGTGTGACGCTCACTCACCTATCGTATGGAGGCGCGATCCATCAAAATTTTTGATGCATCGCAGCAAGCCGGTTTTCCGCCGCGATTTCCGCCGCCCGTCAGGCGATAATCGCGGCACGCCTCGGGTCTGGCTTGTCCCACCCCGATCCCCTTCCACGCAAGAGCCTCCAGGGGAGACCGCTCTCCGCCGCAAATGCCGCGCTCCCGCGGCCCCGCCCCATGATCACGAACAGGAAACATGCCGATGACCAACAAGCCGATCTATGTTCTCGGCATCAATGCTTATGACCACGACGTCAGCGCCTGCCTTCTGAAGGATGGCAAGATTGCCTATGCCATCGAGAAGGAGCGCATCACGCGCAGGAAGCACGCCACCGGCTTCTTCCAGGAGGTCGTCGACTACGTGCTCGATGCCGAGGGCATCACCTTGCGCGACGTCGCGACCATCGTGCGCAACTGCTACGTGCTGCCGGTGGAGGATCTCGAGACGCGCCTCCTCTACGAGGACATTCCCGAATTCATGGACACGGACGAGCGCGAGCAGGCCAAGCACAGCCCGCTCTATCTCACCAAGTCGCCGAACGTCGTCACGCTGTCGCATCACCTCGGCCACGCCTACAGCGCATTCGCCGCCTGCCCGTTCGACGAGGGCGTCGTCATGATCGTCGACGGCGTCGGCAGCTACGCGACCGACGTCAAGGAACCGGGACAGATGACCGAGGGCGTCAACCCGTTGGCGCGCGAATCCGAGAGCTACTACACGTTCAAGGGCTCGGACCTCACCTGCATCCGCAAGGTCTGGCTGGAGCCGGTGCGCGGCTTCCTGTCCGACGAGTTCTATTTCATGCCCGGCCTCGGCGCGATGTATTCGCGCGTGTCGAGCTACATCTTCTCCGACTGGAACAAGTGCGGCGAGGTGATGGGCCTCGCCCCCTATGGCAAGCCAGATGTGCACCGTCCGCTGGTCACGATGGAGAATGGCGAACTGAAGTTCCCGCAATGGGACGAGAGCTTCAACAAGCCGTTCAGCGCCGAGAGTGATGCCAAGTGGGAGGCCTCGCCCCACATGCAGCACTGGATGGACATGGCGTGGCGCATGCAGGACGACAGCGAGAAGATCCTGATCGAGCGCGCACGCTGGCTGCGCGAAAAGACCGGCGCGAAAAACCTCTGCCTCGCCGGCGGCGTCGCACTCAACTGCGTCGCCAACGGACGCATCGTGCGCGAGGCGGGTTTCGAGAACGTCTGGGTGCAGCCGGCGGCCGGTGACAACGGCATCGCCATCGGTTGTGCCTATTACGGCCATCTCGCCTTGCAGAAGCAGCCGCGCACCCACGTCATCGACACGGCGTACTTCGGCAAGCCCTACACGGATGCGGACGTGAAGCGCGCGCTCAATCGCGTCGACGTGAAGCTCGAGGCGAAGGCGGTCGAAAGCGCCGACATCTGCGCGGAAACCGCGCGCCTCCTCTCGGAAGGTCACATCTTCGGCTGGTACCAGGGCGGCTGCGAGTATGGCCCGCGCGCGCTCGGCAACCGATCGATCCTCGCCGACCCGAGGAAGCCCGAGACCAAGGACATCGTCAACAAGCGTGTGAAGCACCGCCAGTCGTTCCGTCCGTTCGCCCCCGTGGTGCTCGCCGAGCGCTCGGCCGAGATCTTCGAGGGCGAGGAGGAGAGCCCGTTCATGCTGCTGGCGAAGAACGTGCTGCCCGAGTGGAAGGACAAGATCCCCGCGATCGTGCACGTCGACGGCACCGCGCGCGTGCAGACCATCCGCGAGAACCAGAACCCGAAGCTCTACCGGCTGCTCAAGGAGTTCGAGAAGCTGACCGGCGTGCCGGTGCTGCTCAACACCTCGTTCAACGTGCGCGGCGAGCCGATCGTCGAGACGCCGGAGGATGCCATCAACTGCTTCCTCCGAACCGGGCTCGACCACCTCGCGCTGCACGACACGCTGCTGACCAAGACGAAGCTGCACAAGCCGATGTTGAGCGCCAAGCGCACACTCAACGAGATCACCACCATGGTGCGCCGCGGCCTCGCCGACGATTGAGCACGGCCCCCGGCGGACAACTCACACGATCACGACAAGGCCCGCACGGGGACATCCCGTGAGGGCCTTTGTCGTGTGGTGCGACGGCGGGTGCCTCAGCTCTTGTCGGCGGCGCCAGCCTCACCGCGCCGGAACGCCTCGATGCGTTGCATCAGCCAGCCCCAGGCTTCGAGTTCGCGCGGCCCGGCCGTCTTGTCTATGGCGATCTGCAGATACTTGAGTTCGTTGTCGAGCTTGTCCGCCGGCAGCATCTTCAGGCGCGTCACCAGCACCGCCGCCTCGATCACCGCTGCCTGCGCGCGATTGAAACCACGCCACGGCACATGGCTGACCTCACGCACGGTGCGGCAGATGAAGCGCGGCCGCTGCGGGTCGTCCTCGAACGCTTCGACCGACAGCTCCCAGCGCGCGATGGCATTGGCGAGGCCGGCGCCGTCGCCCGAGTCGACGCTCATCAAAGGCCAGTCGCGCCGCCCGGTGACGCACCCGGCGTAGACACGCACGTCGTCGGTATGATTGGCGACCGCGAAGCCGTTGGCCAGCAGGTTGTCGAGCGTGCGCGACGGGCGAAACGGCGCCACGATCCAGCGATTGTCGCGCGCGATCAACCCGAGCGGCGCGATGTGAACGTCGCCGCCGGGGCTCCTGGTGGTGACGATCGTCTCGACGATGAACGGCATGGTCTATGTCCTGCGTCAGTCCTGATCGGTATCGCGCCGACCGTCCGTCGTACGTGCCGGTTGCACCGCGTCGCGCTCCTCGGCCGCTGCGCGCCCGGCTTCACGCCGCGCGGCCGCCTCCTTCGCCTTGGCCTTCAAAGTGACGCCCTCGACCGAATGGCGTGTCAGGTCCTCGACGCGCTTGTCGGCGGCGACACCCCAGTCGAGCGTCTGGTCCTGAACGTAGCGCTTGGCGAGCGCATGCGCGATCTCGGCCTTGGCGAGTTCGTAGCCCAGGTAGAAGGCGTGCGAACCGTCGTCCTCGACGCCGAGCGAGGGAAACAGCTCGAACGGCTGCGTCGAGGTGAGGTGTCGGTCGCGGTTGTAGACGTGGATGCCATCCTCGGCCGCCTCGATGCGGTAGTTGAGATCGCGCACGGCGGCGGCGCTCTCAGCGATGTCGGCGGGTGACTGCGGCCACGGCTTCAGGTCGTGCAGCGACAAGAGCCCGCCGCCGTAGCTCTTCGGCAATGCGGTATCCTCGCGCGCGCGAAACATCAGCCGGCGGGCCGCGTCGTGCTCCTCGACCGTGCGGCGGGTGTGCGGCGACACCTGCACGATGAGGACATTGCGAATCGTGAGTTCCGAGCAGACGCCCATCAATAGCGCGGTGACACCCTGGCTGTCGGCGTCGGTCAGTTCGGTCAGGTTGCCGGTCCCCATCAGGATTTCGACATCGGGTCGGCGGCGGCGCAGCTCCGCATAGCGTTCGAGCGACGCCATGAAGCCGAA
>CALFEM010000484.1 GCA_937950105.1 uncultured Alphaproteobacteria bacterium
CATCGTCGACGTCAACATCTGCACCGGCGCCGACGACGTGCTGCTGACGACGGCGCGTGGACAGTGCATCCGCTTCGCGGTGGACGAGGTGCGCGTGTTCAAGGGCCGCGACTCGACCGGTGTGCGCGGCATCCGCCTCGACGACGGCGACAGCGTGATCTCGATGGCGATCCTCAATCACCTCGACGTCAGCGCGGAAGAGCGCGCCGCGTATATGAAGCAGGCGACGGCTCTGCGCCGCGCCGAGACTGCGGAAGGCGAGGATGCGGCGCCGGCAGACGCCGATGAGGGCGACAACGGCGAGGCGGCGGTCGCCGCGGCCGATCTCTCGGCCGAGCGCTTCCAGCAGATGGCGGCGGCCGAGCAGTTCGTGCTGACGGTCTCGGAGCGCGGCTTCGGCAAACGCTCGTCGTCCTACGAGTACCGGACCAGCGGACGCGGCGGCAAAGGCATCGTCGCCATGGTCGTCAACGATCGCAACGGACCGCTGGTGGCGTCGTTCCCGATCTCCGAGAGCGACCAGATCATGCTGGTGACCGACGCCGGCCAGTTGATCCGCTGTCCGGTGCACGACATCCGCATCGCCGGGCGCAATACGCAGGGCGTGCGCATCTTCAAGACGGACGCCGACGAGCGCGTGGTCTCGGTCGAGTGGATTTCGGAGCCGGCCGAGGAAGCGGTCGAGGATGCGGGTGGCGATCCGCCGGTGGCGTGAGGCGCGGCCGCCTCTTCGACCGGGCAGCGAGGATCGAAAAGCAAGAAAAAGGCCGGTGCCACGTGACGCCGGCCTTTCTCATTGCAGGGCGCGTGATGTCGTCAGGCTGTGCCTGTGCCGTGAACACTCCGGATGGTATCGGCCAGCGGCGTCAGCGCGGTCAGCGCCGGCAGGCTCGGCGTATAGGCGCGGCCACGGCTTGCGGTACCGAGCACGCCGGCCTGGCGCAGGCGCGACATGATGCGCGACAGGGTATCCGCATTGAGGGCCAGATAGTGCGCCATGTCGGTGCGCGACAGCGGCATGTCGAAGGTTCGAGAATTCTCGTAGCCGGCTTCGCCGATGCGCAGCGCCAGCTCCACCAGGAACGAGGCGACGCGTTCCTCGCCGCTCAGCGAGCCAACAGTCGCCAGGTGCAATTGCCGACGCGGCACCTGCCGCGCGAGATTGCAATCGACCCAGCTGGCGATCTCCGGATGTGTCGCCATCAGCGCGTCGAGTTTGCGGCCGGATATGCGCAGCACCTCGGCGCGCGAGGCGGCAATGAGGTTCATGCCCGGCAGGTTGGTCGCGTAGCGGGAGCGCACGAGATCACCCCGGTAATAGAGGTCGACGATCTGGCGCGCATTGGGGCGCGGCGCGGTATCGACTTCGAGAACACCCGCCGTCACCAGATAGACCAGATCCTCCTCGCGCGAGAAGGCCAGTCGCTGGCGCGGTCTGAGCGCGATGATGACGCCGGCCGACATGATCTCGTTGGGAATGGCCGAGCGTGCCCCCTCGGCCATCGCGGCGGTTGCCGCCTTCGTGACGCGGTCACCGAGACTTCGCATCTGCTCGCGCATGGACATGAGGCCCTCGAATCCCCCCGCCCTTCAATCTTTTGACCGAAGCGGCGAGCTCGCTGATTTGAACCACAGTCGAATTGGAGCGAGGCTATAGCTTTGACAGGGATCAAGTGACGCATGAGTTGCGACAATACGACGGGGCATGTGCTCGGGGATCAGCGCTCGTCACCTGCCAGGATGGCAGTTTTCCACCGGCGGCGATGCTTCGATTCACACGATTGCGTTTAGGAAAAGCCGATTTTCGCGCTCGTGAATTTTTCGAGTCGTCAGTGCGCAACCGCGTTGTCATGCTGCGATATTTTGCACCTTGCGGGTTGACGGCGATCAAAATGCGGCGTGTCCGGATCGCCACATCTGCGTTGTCGGATAGCGGTGGCTGACGAGTGTCAGCTTGACACATCGGGAAAGGATCGCCCGCAGACCGTGGGTTGTTCTTAATGATTTGCGTGGAAGCCGGGTGTGTGGAGTTGGCCGGCGGAATATCGGGGGACTTACGATGAATTTCACGAAGGTTATCGCTGCGGGCGTCGTTGGCTGCGGCCTCATGGCTGGCGCTTCGACCGCGTCGGCGGGAGACTATAATGGCGACTTCATGGTGCGCCTGCAGGGCACGTACCTGTACACCGACGACGACATGGGACGCGTCACTGACAGTGTCGCTGGCGACCTCACCGGTACGTTTGCGGCGGCCGGCATCGAGTCCTACACGACCAATTCGGTCCTGCCGACCCTGACGCTGACGTACTTCTTCAACAAGAACATCGCCGCCGAACTGTTCTGCTGCTTCGCCAAGTCGGCCGTGAAGCTCGACACGCCCGCAGGCAGCGCTCCTGTCGGCGACACCTGGATGTTCCCGCCGATCGTCACGCTGCAGTACCACTTCGACAAGATCGGTGGCTTCAAGCCCTACGTCGGCGCGGGCGTGCAGTACATCCACTTCTTCAGCGAAGACGCCGATGCCGCCGGCACGACCATGAATGTCGACAACGCGTTCGGCTTCGCGCTTCAGGCTGGCTTCGATCTCGAGATCGGCAACGGCTGGTACCTGAACGCTGACGTCAAGAAGTCGTTCCTCGACACCACCGTGACGCTCAATGACGGCGCCAGCATCACCCAGGTGGAGCACGACCTCGATCCGTGGATTTTCTCGGTCGGCGTCGGCTATCGCTTCAACCTGTTCGGCCCGCGTTACATCGAGCCGCTGAAGTAAGCTTCGACACGATCACGCGAGCAATTGCAGAAACGGCCCGGGGTTTCCCGGGCCGTTTTGCATTTCGGCTGAGCATCTGTCGCGCGGCCAGGAATTGCGACAACCGCGTCACCAGAGCGAGACGTCCTTGCCTTCGGCGCGCAGCTTCTCGCGATACTCGCTCAGCCAGTGCTGGAAGTTGGGCTCGCTCTTGTAGCCGCCGTCGCGGACGTAGACGAACGAGTTGAGGAAGTGGAACGGCTTCCAGTAGCCGAGCAGGCGCCAGACCTCGGCATCGCGGCCGTTCTTGCCGAGCGACTCGGCCGGGTCGGCGGCGAAGAACTGCACGGTCGGCGTGAAATTGACCCGCCAGCGCTCCGCCAGCTTGCGTTCCTCGAGTTCGGTGCCGTCGAAGTCCTTGACCTTGCGCGACCCGTAGAGATTGAGCTGCAAGGCGTAGAAGTTCCTGGAGATGTAGTCCGAGATTTCCGGCTTCGCCAGGTTGACCTTGTGCATCTCGCTGCAATAAGGGCAGCCGCGCTGCTCCCAGAAGATGACGAGGTTCTTGCCCTTGGTAGCCGCGTCGGCGACGTCCTCGCGCAGATCGAGAAAGGTGTTCTCGAACCAAGGCTGGGCATGCAGGCCGTCGTCGGTGAGCTTGGTCTCGGCCGAAGCCGTCGGGCTCGTTGCCGCACCGATCAACGATGCGCCGGGTAGTGCCGCGGCGGCCAGCAGCAGGGCGCGACGCCGGTCGATGGGCTCGTGTGGCATGGGGCAGGTCCTCCGCTTTCCGGCTGTCGGATCGGTCATCCTCGGGCCGACGGCTCGATGACCACATTTCCAGACAGCTCATTTGCGACGAAGCTAACATGGGGTGGTCCATGGGCAAGCCCACGTCGCCTCGGTAAGGCGATGCGGCCGGCTGCGATGTGGCGAACACGTTGCGGTTGTCGCCGGTCGGCGGGCAGGTCTATGGTCAGGCGGTCCTTTTCCAGCTTGGAACTCCCACTATGGCAGAGCGCCCGTACCGCGTCGGCTTCTACTCCGGCTCGTTCGACCCTGTGACGCTCGGCCATACCGACGTCATCCGTCGCGCCGCGCGGCTCGTCGACCGGCTGGTGATCGGCATCGGCGTGCACCCCGCCAAGGCACCGATGTTCACGTCCGACGAGCGCGTCGCCATGCTGTCGGAGGAAACGAGGGCGATCGCCAAGGCGACCGGCACCGTCATCGAGATCCGGACGTTCGACAATCTGGCGGTGACGGCGGCGGGCGAGGTCGGCGCAGCGGTGATCTTTCGCGGCCTGCGCGACGGCACCGACTTCGATTACGAGATGCAGATGGCCGGCATGAACGGCGAGATGGCGCCGAACATCGAGACCGTGTTCGTGGCGGCGAGTCCGGAGGTACGACACATCGCGGCCAACCTCGTGCGCCAGATCGCCGGCATGGGGGGCGACGTCGCCCGTTTCGTCTCGCCCAAGGTCGCCAGGCGGCTGCAGGCCAAGTCGGGCAAGGCGCGCTGACGGCGGCGGCGGTTGCCGACCTCGAACACTACGGCCGGGCCTGAGGCGGCCGCGCCGCCCGCGGCGCTTGCCCGTTGGTCCCTAAAACGCCATAAGCGTCGCCGACACCGGCGGCTCGGCCGCGCGCCGGCCGCCCCAGCTCTAGCATGTGAGGGACACAATGCGCCTCCTGAATAGTCTCGTTCTCGGCATTCTCGCCATGGTCGCGCTCGCCACCGCCGCGTCGGCCGCGCCGCCCGCGCTCGATCCGGAGAATGCCCTGGTCATCGAGCTGAAGAGCGGCAAGGTGACGATCCAGCTCCGCCCCGATCTGGCGCCGAAGCACGTCGAGCGCGTCAAGAAGCTGGCGCGCGAGGGCTTCTACAACGGCATCGTGTTCCATCGCGTGATCCCGGGCTTCATGGCCCAGACCGGCGATCCGACCGGCACCGGCGCAGGCGGCTCCAAGCTGCCCGACCTGCCGGCCGAGTTCACCAACGCGCCCTTCGAGCGCGGCACCGTCGGAGCGGCGCGCACCGCCAGCCCGAACTCGGCGAACAGCCAGTTCTTCATCTGCTTCACCCACACGCCCCACCTCAACGGCAAGTACACGGTGTGGGGGCAGGTGGTGGACGGCATGACCCACGTCGATGCCGTGAAGAAGGGCGATGGCGATGGCGGTTCGGTCGCCAACCCCGACAAGATGCTGAAGGTCTACGTGCTGGCCGACGCGAAGAAGTGACGGCGCGAGCGAGAGCGATCCCTACAACCGAGCAGGAGACGGAGCCGACATGGCCGACATCAAGGACCCCGAGAACACGCTGATCATCGAGACGAGCAAGGGGCGCGTCGTCATCGCCATGCGTCCGGATCTGGCGCCGAAGCACGTCGAGCGCATCAAGCAGCTGGCGCGCGAGGGCTTCTACGACGGTATCGTCTTCCACCGCGTGATCGACGGCTTCATGGCACAGACCGGCTGTCCCAAGGGCACCGGAACGGGTGGCTCGACCTACCCGAATCTGCCGGCCGAGTTCAACGCCGAGCCGCACGTGCGCGGTACCGCCTCCATGGCGCGCGCATCGAGCCCGAACTCCGCGAACAGCCAGTTCTTCATCTGCTTCGACGACGCCGGTTTCCTCGACCGCCAGTACACGGTGTGGGGCCAGATCGGAAGAGCACACGTCTGAACTCCAGTCACTTAGGCAGCCCGTATGC
>CALFEM010000485.1 GCA_937950105.1 uncultured Alphaproteobacteria bacterium
CGAGCGCCCGCGCATCATCCAAGCGATCTCGGAAGCGCGCGCCCACGGCGACCTGTCCGAGAACGCCGAATATCACTCCGCCAAGGAGGCGCAGGGCCTGAACGAGGCCAAGGTCGCCGATCTCGAGGACAAGCTGTCGCGCGCCGACGTGGTCGACCCGACCGCGCTCACCGGCGACAAGGTCAAGTTCGGCGCCACCGTGACGCTGGTCGACGAGGATACCGACGACAAGGTCAAGTACCAGATCGTCGGCGACCTCGAGGCGAACCTCAAGGAAGGCAAGATCTCGATCTCGTCGCCCATCGCACGTGCCCTGATCGGCAAGGCCAAGGGAGACAGCGCCGAGGTGACGACGCCCAAGGGGTCGCGCTCGTTCGAGGTGCTGAAGATCGAGTGGAAGTGAAGCCGGTCGGGGGAAGCGTCGAGGAACGTGCAGGGTGTCGGCGGCGTTGATGCGCGGCCGGCGTCCGCCCCGGCGTCAGCGCCGAGGGAGTTCCCATGAGTGACGCGCCGGCCGTGCCCGCAAGCCCGACCGCGGAGCCGTCGCCGGCCGCGTTCTCCTATCCGGGCTTCCGCCTCTATTGGGCGGCGCGGTTCCTCGCTGCGTTCGGCATCCAGGTGCTCTCCGTCTCGGTCGCCTGGCAGATCTACGACTTGACCCACGATCCGTTCCTGCTCGGCCTCGTCGGCCTCGTGCAGTTCCTGCCGTCGCTGCTGCTGGTGCTCGTCACCGGCACTGTCGCCGACCGCTACAACCGCCGCCGCATCATGGCCGTCGCCCTGCTGGTGCAGGCGGCGTGCGCGGCCGCGATGCTGGCGCTGCTGACATCGCCCGACGCCGCCCGCAACATCTGGCCGGCGTTTATCGTGCTGGCGGTGAACGGCACCGCGCGCGCCTTCATCGGGCCGGTGGTGCAGTCGCTGGTGTCGAACCTGGTGCCTCCGATCGCGCTGCCGAGCGCCATCGCTTTCAACTCGTCGAGTTTTCAGCTCGCCACCATCACCGGGCCCGTGGCCGGCGGCTTGCTCTACGGCTGGTCTGCGACCGTCGCCTTCGCGACACCGATCGCCTTCTTCCTCGCCGCCGCCGCCATGGCGCTCGCGATCCCGAAGCCGCTGCAGCGGACCGTGCCGCCGCCGGTGACGCCGGACAGCCTGCTCGCCGGCTTCCGCTTCATCTGGCACAACCCGATCGTGCTCGGCGCCATGTCACTCGATCTCGTCGCGGTGCTGCTCGGCGGCGCCACCGCGCTGCTGCCCGTGTTCGCCCGCGACGTGCTGGAGACGGGACCGTGGGGCCTCGGCCTGCTGCGCTCGGCGTCGGGCATCGGCGCGCTGTCCGTCTCGATCTGGCTGATGCGCCGGCCGATCCGCGATCACGCCGGCAAGGCGATGCTGGCGGCGGTCATCCTGTTCGGCATCGGCCATTACGGTGTTCGGGCTGTCGCGCTCGGTGTGGTTGTCGGTCGGCGCGCTGGCGGTGATGGGCGGCGCCGACATGATCAGCGTGTTCGTGCGCCAGACGCTGATCCAGCTGCACACGCCCGACGAGGTGCGCGGCCGCGTCAACGCCGTCAACATGACCTTCATCGGCGCCTCGAACGAGTTGGGGGAGTTCCGCGCCGGCTCCATGGCGGCGCTGATCGGCGCGGTCCCGGCGGTGGTGTTCGGCGGCGTCGGCACTATCGCAGCGGTGCTCGCGTGGATGCGGCTGTTCCCGCAGTTGAGGGCGATCCGACATCTCGATCGGGTGGTGCTGGAACGGCATGGGCAACCGGCCCCCTCGGCACCTTCGCCGAAGCCGCCGGGCGCGTCATGAGCGGATCGGCACGCCCGGCTCGCGCTTGGTGCGGCGGATGGTGAGGTAGGTTTTGATGCTGGCGACGTTGGGTGCCGCGGTCAGTTGATCGAGTACGAACGCCTGGAACGCGGGCAGATCGCTCGCCACGCATTTCAGGATGTAGTCGCTCTCGCCCGACAGCATGTAGGCTTCGCGCACCAGCGGCCAGCCGATGACGCGGTTCTCGAAGGCCCTGAGATCGGTTTCGGACTGGTTGTGCAACCCGACCATGGCAAAGGCGGTGAGGGAGAAGCCGAGTGCCGCTTCGTCGAGCAGCACGGTGTATCCGGAGATGAGGCCTGCATCCTCGAGCGCGCGCACGCGCCTGAGGCAAGGCGGCGGCGACAGGCCGACGCGGCTCGCCAGCGTCACGTTGGTGATGCGGCCGTCCGCCTGCAACTCGCGCAGGATCCGCCAATCTATGGTGTCGAGTCGCACCCGCATCGCCGCTATGCTCGCTTCGTCAGGGCCGGCCGCTGCCGCGTATCGCGGGTCGGGCGAAGCGGAGCAGCCGGGTGGCTCGCTTATGACAAACACGGGCGCAACAAAGCAACTATGGACGCGCAGTAATCGTTGCGGAAATTGCGCGAAAGTGCGGAGGGTCACCGCTGGCGGTGACGACGGGAGGCAGATGAGCGAGGGCGGGCAAGGGCAGGGGGACACCGGCATGGCGGTGCTGCATGGCGGTGGTTCGACGCACGCCCCGTTGCGCCCGCTCGCCGGACGCCGCGCCTGGCTCGTCACCGACGGCAAGGCCGGGCACGAGGCCCAGGCCGAAGGCGTCGCCGTCGCACTCGGTGTCGATTACGAGTGGCGGCGCGTCGCCGCGCGCGGGATCGCCAAAGTGCTGGCACCATGGGGACCGGCGCCGCGCGATTTTTCGCCCGCGCCGCCGTGGCCTGCCGTCGTCATCGGCATCGGCCGCACGGCCATTCCGGCGCTGCGACTGGTGAGGAAGCGTGCCGGCGCGGCGACGTTCGCGGTCGCGCTGCAGGACCCGCGCACCGGTGCCGGTGTCGCCGATCTGGTCTGGGTGCCGGAGCATGACCGCCTGCGCGGGGTGAACGTCGTCACCACGCTGACGCCGCCGAACCGCTTCACGCCGGAGCTGCTCGCCCGGCTCAGGGCCGAGCCCGACGCCGCCATCGACGCCCTCCCAGGCCCCCGCGTGATGCTGGCGATGGGCGGCACCAGCAAGGTGTGGCGCTTCACGCGCGAGGACGGCGACCGGCTCGCTGCCGCCATCGCCGGGCTCGGCGCTGCCGGCGCGAGCTTCATGATGACGCCGTCGCGGCGCACCCCGGCCGAGGTGGCCGATGCCATCGCCGCGGCGATCGAACCCTATCCCCACGTGATCTGGCGCGGCGACGGCGACAACCCGTATGCGCGGTTCCTCGCCAAGGCCGATGCCATCGTCGTTACCGCAGACAGCGTCAGCATGACGGGTGAAGCCTGCGCCAGCGGTCGGCCGATCTACGTGTTCCGCCCGTCGGGGGGCAGCGACAAGTTCGATACGTTCCACGCGGCGTTACAGCGCTGCGGCGCCACCCGGCCGCTACAGCCCGAGACCCGCCTCGACCTCGGCTGGCATGCCCGGCCGATTTCGGCGGCCGACACGATCGCGCGCGAAATCGAGGCGCGCTGGGCGAGCCGCGCCCGCCATCTCGGCCCGCTGATGGAAACGCGACCATGACGGGCGACACATGACGCACGACGGACCCGACGGCACGGTCGGCGACGACGCACCCGCCGCCGCGGGGACGTTGCCGCGCCCGGCCTATGCCGAGCGCCCGGGAGCGCTGCGGGTGGCATGGCTGGTCTTCGAGATCGTCGTGCTCTACCTCGCCGTACCGTTCGTCCTGCTGCACCTGATCCTGGCCTATAAGCTGCCGCTGTTCACCGTGCTGCCGCCGATGCTGATCGCCTTCGTCGCGATCCTCGCCTTCGACCGCGGCTTCTCGCTGCGCAAGGAGTTGGCGGGCGGCCTCCGGCTCTGGCACCTGCTGGCTATCCTGCTGACGTTTCTCCTGCTCGGTGGGGCCGTTGCCTACGCCGTATCGCAACTGATGCCGCGCCAGTTCCTCGACATGGCGACCAACCGGCCGGAGGTGTGGAAGCGCGTCATGCTGCTCTACCCGCTGATGTCGGTGCTGCCGCAGGAGATCGCCTACCGCACGTTCTTTTTCCACCGATACGGGCCGCTGTTCACGGGCCACCGCTGGGCTCTGATCCTCATCAATGGCCTGCTGTTCGGCTTCGGCCACATGCTGTTCGCCAACTGGATCGCGGTTGGCGGCACCATGGTGACCGGCATGCTGTTCGCCTGGCGCTACGAGCGCACGCGCTCGTTCTGGGCCGTCATGGTCGAGCACACGCTGTGGGGCTGGCTGGTGTTCACGGTCGGCCTCGGAGGCTTCTTCTTCACCGGAATCGCCTTTCAGGGGGACTTCAGTCTGCACTGGATCAGGAAATAGCGCGTCCAATCAACACAGTGACGTTTCGCGAGTTGCCGCGACTCGATGCGGGGTTCCTAATCACATTCATGGTTGCGAATATAAAAGGAGAACCTCCATGAGCCTCGCAGCACGCAAGATCACCCCCGTCCAGATCGTCGACGACGTCGAAGCCGCCGCCGATGTCTACGCCGCGCTCGGCTTCGTGCCGGTCAAGGCCGAGCAGAACGGCGCCGCCACCGGCTGGCAGGCCGACAACGGCTCGCACGTCGTCGTGGCCGCCCGCGCGTTGATCGCCAAGGAGTTCGGCGAGGACATCGCCCAGAAGATCGCCACCCGCTCGCTGTCGTACGTGTTCGTCGAGAGCGTGCCGGATACGCTCGAGGACCTGGGCACTGCCGGCAAGTTGATCGCCGAGGCGGTGACGAGCTACGGCACCATCGAGGCGATCGTCGAGACCGCCGGCGGCACCATGATCATCGCCGAACGCATCGAAGATTGAGACATCGCGGCGGAGAGCCCGTGGTGCTCCGGTCGCCCGAGCCTCGTTGGGCGAGGGCGTGAATCGGCAGCGCCACCGTGCGATTTCACTCCGCCGCGAGCCACGCCTCGAGAATCTCCGGCAGGCCGTCGAGCGGCCTGTAGCCGGTGGTGACGCGCGCGTAGCCGTTGACGAGGTCGCCCGCATAGACCGTCGGAAAGCCGGCGACGCCCGAGGCCTGCGCGGTCTCGAAATCGGTGAGCGTGGCCTTGCGCGCTTCGCGGCTGTTGAAGATGTCGAGGAACGCGCTGCGATCGATGCCGTGCTCGCCGGCGAGGTCGGCGAGCACGTGCTTGTTGGTGACGTCGCGGCCTTCCGCATAGAAGGCGCGCTGCACCGTCTTCAGGTAGGGCAGGGCGAGGCGCGGGTTGACGAGCTTCATGATGACGGCGGCGCGATCGGCCGGCTCGGTGTCGTAGACGAACCCGTCGCGCTCGAAGAACGCGTAGTCGAACGGCTGCCCGGTCCGCCGCTCCACCAATTCCCAATGCTCACGGATGTCGCGCTTCATCGTGTCGGACATCGGCTCGGTATTGCCGGGGCGAAGCCCGCCGATGACGAGTTCGATCGGCAGGCGGTTGCCGAAGTGCTCGATCAGCCCCGTGATCACCGGCTCGAATCCCCAGCACCACGAGCACATCGGATCGGCGAAATAGACGAGGTGGCGCTGGGCTTCACGGCGTTCGCTGGCTTGCATCCCGGGTCCTTCGGCAGGTGAGCGTCCTTCTTTCGTAGCATGTCCAGCCGCCGGGTCGAGCGCATCGGGCTCATGCCGACCTGCGGCGTTTCTCCGCGCCCGGGCCGCCCGTCGATCGAGTCGACGACCCGCCCCGGT